>NZ_JBSSGJ010000004.1:0-272021 GCF_054063535.1 Sinomonas sp. RB5 | reverse complement strand
GACTCGCCATGGTCTGGCCGGTCGAGTTCGTTGCCCCGCTCACCGTGGCGGTGTAGGTGGTGCTGTAGGCAAGGGCCGAGGACGGCGTGAACGTCGCCACGGTGTTGGCGCTGTTGAACGCGCTGGTGCCGGCGATGGTGTTGTTGCCCGAGTCCTTGAGCGTGAATGTCACCGAGGACGGGGTGACCGCCTGGTTGAAGGTCGCGCTCGGGGCCACGGTGACCGCTACGCCGGTTGCGTTGGAGGCAGGCGACGTCGACGAGACAGCAGGCGCTGGCGGCGGAGCTCCAGTGGTGAAGCTCCAGGAGTAGGGACTCGCCATGGTCTGGCCGGTCGAGTTCGTTGCCCCGCTCACCGTGGCGGTGTAGGTGGTGCTGTAGGCAAGGGCCGAGGACGGCGTGAACGTCGCCACGGTGTTGGCGCTGTTGAACGCGCTGGTGCCAGCGATGGTGTTGTTGCTCGAGTCCTTGAGCGTGAATGTCACCGAGGACGGGGTGACCGCCTGGTTGAAGGTCGCGCTCGGGGCAACGGTGACCCCAACTCCTGTCGCACCCGAGGACGGCGACGTGCTGGTCACGGCTGGGGCCTGATTGGCCGCAGGGGAGAAGACAGGGTCTACCCAGTAGTACTCGGCGTCGTAGATCTGGTTCGGGAACGTCGAACTCGAGCTGTACGCGTAGAAGCCATTGGGCGAGCTCGGGAGGCTCCGAGTGAAATGAAGGGGCGCGGCGTCAACCGAATCGCTGCCTGCCGGTGGCGGGGAGGGGTTGTTGTAGAAATAGCCGCTGGTCTGTGTGTAGTGACCCTTCGGAGCGTAGTACGAAATGACGTACTTGGTTCCTGCGGTGATCGATACCGGTTGGGAGAAGGTCGCTGACTGCCACCCGGAGGTGCTCTCACCGGAGAAGGTCACGCTGGCGAGCTTCGTTCCGGATGCCGTCCACAGGTTGCCGATGTGGGTGCCGGTGTTCGTGCCGGCCTTGTAGAAGCGGACGCCGGTAACCGTGCCGGCAACGTCGGAATAGAACTGCGCCCCGACTTCGACAGCATTCGGGTCGCCGCTGTCGGCCGCCGCGGGTTTCGTGTTGGTGCCGAAGAGCGAACAAGGGCAGTTCACGGAGACCGAAACGCCAGACCCTGAGGACTCTAGATTTCCATTGTCATCGACTGCCCGGGTCCTGATGGTGGTGGATGGGTTGGTGTGGGCAATCCAGGAGTAGGTCCAACTCGTGGTACCTGATGCCGGGTGCCAGGTAGTGCCGCCATCAGTCGAGACCTCCACGCCAGCAACAACGCCCCCTCCGGAGTCTGAGGCAGTGCCCTTGATCGTCATAACGCTGCCGTCAGCGACGGTCGTCCCTGCCGTTGGTGAGGTGATGGCCGACGTCGGGGCAGTCGTATCCGTCGAAGCCGTCGCTGCGACCAGGCCGGACATGATCGTGACCGGCTGAACGCCCATATCGGCGAACAGGTTGATGGTCGCCTGCTTCATGTTCGTGTCGGTATTTCCACCCGTCCAGGAGTTGTCAAGGCCCCAAGACCATTGGACGGTGCCGGCCCCGAATACGAGAGCACCGCTTGGGGCTCGGTACTCAGTCAGATGGTGCGTTGCCGTTTGGCCGTCCTGGGTATTCGTGCCGTAGTCGGTGAAGACCTGGGAGTTGGTGTACGTGGTCGATGAAAGGTCGAAGAGTCCAGCGGGTCTGAAGCCGTTGTCGGCGTCGAGGTCCCATTCGTACCCGAGCGTGCCGAGCCCGGAGCCCAGCGTGACGGACTGGCTGCCCGTGAGGTTCGCGACGGCCGTGTTGCGCCATAGCCTGAGTTTGGCGTACTGCGCTGGCACCGTGATGTCGGTTGTTCCCCGGTTGACGTTGAAGAACTGACCGCTCAGCGCGTTCTGGGGGTTCCCGGCGCCGCCTGAGGTGCCGAAGCGCGGATCAGCGTACGTGCCGGTCCATGTGACGGGATCGGTTGGCTGGTTGAAGTGGGTGTCCTTGTAGCAGACCAAGGTGCGTCCCGACGTCGTCGGGCCGGCCTGGCTGGGTTCCCAGCGTGTCCGCCAGAAGATCTCGTTTCCGGTGAACATCGCGATATTGACGCCCTTGTCGCGGGCAGCCTCGATATTGGCCCGCTGGTCGTACGAGACGTATTCGTCATGCCCGGATGTGACGAAGGTCTTGTGGTTGAGGAGCGATGAGCCGTTCGTCGCTGTGTCCAAGCCGGCCTGATACGTCATGTCGTAGCCGTTGGCTTCCATGAAGCGAATCATGGGCATTTCCGCGTACGTGATCCAGTCGGTTCCGTTGTCGTCGAGGGCTGTATGGAAGGGCCTGTTGTAGGACACCTTGAAGGCGCCTTTGTAGCCCTGCGGGTTCCCCGGCGGGCACGCGACGGTGCACGAGTACAGGCTGTTGCCGCCGTAGCTGTTGTACGCCTGCCAGGTCTCGTCCGAGGTCTGGAAGAGGATCGCTGACGTCGACGAGTCGTTGCGCACCACGAAGGTGATCCAGCTGCTTCCGCCGGTGTCGTCGCGGACAAGGTGGGCGATGTAGACGCCTGAGACGGCCGTCGAGGGCACCGTCCAGGAAGCCGAGAGGGCCCAGTTGCCGCAGTCGATCAATCCAGTGTCTGAGAACGTCTGGCAGGCCGGCTGGTTCTGGGGCAGCGACGCGCTTGGTTTGAGGCCGGAGGCGATCTTGCGCGCTCCATTGCCTTGGTAGTACCCGAGCCGCAGGATGTCGAAGTGGTACGACTTGGCGTTGGTGTTGATGTCGAAGTTGACCGTCTGGCCGGCGTTGACGCTCATCTGCGTCGCAAAGCCCTGGATCGTGGAGTCACCCGCGCCCGAGATCATCCAGTCGCTCTGCGGATCGCCCGCGAGAGTGTTCTCACAGGCGACCGCACTCACCACCGGTGAGCAGGGATTGGTGGCAGCCTCGGCCGGCGGCGCACCAGCTACGAGGGGAATGGCCGCGAGCGTGCCCGCGACGAGGAGGCCGGAGGCGAGTGCCGCAGTGGCTCGGCGGAGCCCGGTACGCGGGAATCGGTGGAGCAATCTGAGGGCTGCTGACGGTGCCACGTGGACTCCTCGGTGGGACATGGTGCGCTGCTACTAGAGGGACGAGCGTTCTGAGGCCGACCCACCGCGGGGCGCGGCAGGCTGAGCCAGGTGGACTTGGATCCACCGCGAAGCGGTGAAGAGCAGGTAGCCCGCGAGGGCTCCGGATGTGTTGGTAAGGACATCCCGTGGCGTTCCGAGGCGGGTAGAGATGAAGGCTGCCTGGACGACCTCGATCCCCGTCGAGAGCAGGCAGGAGAGCACGATGGCAAGCCAACGGCGCCCGCTGGGCAGGAGCTGCGCCCCCAGGAAGCCGAGCGGGACGAACACCAGCACGTTCGCCGCGGCCTCGACCTCACCTGCCCTCACGCCAGCGGGCAGAGACACTCCACGCAGGCTGGGTCCCACAGGGCTGAACACCAGCACGGCGAGCAGGGCGCAGTACATCGCGAGTACCCAGAGCACCACACGCCGCCTCATCGCCGGCTGCTCTCGTCGCGCTCCCAGGGCGCCGGGCCCGCGACCGGGCCGATCCTGCGCCCCACGAGCGCGAACGTCGCGTACACGGCGGCGTCGGCCGCGGAGAGCGGCCCGCGCACGGAGGCGAGGAGTCCGCGGATGGTGCGTCCCGGCGTGCCCCCGCCGGCGAGGGCGGGGGCACGGTAGACGCGGTGCAGGGTGGACATGAGCGAGCCCGCCGTCTGCGGGGGGCGTACAGTGACGGGCTCGCAGTCGAGGATGACCTTCGCTTCGGGGGGGAACAGGGCATCGACGTAGTAGTCGTCCGCGGCGTCCTCGGGGAAGCGGCCGAGCCGGCGGTGGCCGGCCTCGCTGAGGGCATAGCAGCCGGCGCCCCACAGCGCAGCACGGTTCGACGGGACCCGCACGCGGGCCCGGTAGTAGGCCGCGACGAGCGGATCGCACCCCGTGTCGTCATAGCGGAAGCCCGGCCGCCCGGCCAGGTACCGGCCCCGTCCCAGCTCGGCCAGCACGCTGGCCAGCGCCGCCGGCGGGAGCTCGATGTCGGCGTCCAGATAGACACGGGGCCACTGCGTGGCCACGGCATCCGCGGCGTTGAGCGCCCGGCCCTTGCCCGGCTCCGGCAGCTCGAGCACGCGCACCCCGTGGAAGGCCCGCGCCACCTCCGCGGTCGCGTCGGTGCAGGCGTTGCACGCCACGATCACTTCGACGCGCGCGCTCGCGAGCGCCGGCCGGAGCCTCTCGAGCGTCCGGCCGATCACCGCCTCCTCGTTGTGGGCGGGGATCACGATGCTTCCTCGGGGGTGCTCGGCGGGGACGGGGGGCTGGCCGGGCACGACGGCGGGACCGGCCAGCGGCACGAGGGCGCCCCAGCGGCGCGGGCGGAGGAGCGCCGCCAGCGTGCGGCGGTGGCCGCCGTCGTACGAGCGCAGCGCCTCCCGGGCGACGACGGCGGCGGAGGCGAGTGCCGCGGGGGCGCCGGGGTGGTGCTTGCGCATGTAGCGGATGCGGTTGACGGCCAGGAGGGCTGCGAGGGGGCCCGAGGTCCCGGACCCGGCACCGGAGTGCCGCACCCGGGCCGCCGGCTCGAACCAGACCTCGAAGCCGCGCGCGCGGAGGGCGTGGCAGTAGTCGGTCTCCTCGGAGTACATGAAGTAGCGCTCGTCCCAGGGGCCGGTCTCTGCCGCGGCACGGGCCGAGACGAGCATCGCCGCGCCGGTGGCCCAGTCCACGGTGTGCGCGTGGGCGTAGCTCTCGGACTCGTAGTCGGTCTCGGCGCACCACTGCGGGCGGCCGGCGAAGTGCGCCCCGAAGAGGGCGTCGCCCCAGATCCGCGCCGCGGTGGGCTCCCGCCGCAGCGAGGGGTGCGGCGCGCCGTCGTCGTCCACGAGGAGGGGCACGACGGCGCCCGCCCCGCTCGCGCGCAGCCTCGCCAGGAGCGCGGCGACGGCCCCGGGGGAGACCTCGGTGTCGGGATTGAGGACGAGGTACGCCTCGGCGTGCCCGGCCGCGGCCACGGCGGCATTGATCCCGCCCGCGTAGCCGAGGTTCCCGCCGGTGGGGAAGGCGCGGACGTCGGGGTGCCGGGCGAGCGCGTCGAGCGTGGCGCGGTCGGGGGAGTTGTCGGCGACGACGACGCGGAGCCGCACCGCCCGGGCCTCCCGCCGCAGCGAGGCGACGAGCGCGTCCACCCTGTCGGCGTTGTTGTAGGTCACGACGACGACCGCGACCTCGGCGCCCTCGCCGTCGCGCACGAACGCGCCCTCGGCACCTGGCCGGGCACCGCCGCCGTCCCGGGGCAGCCCCCGGCCGGCAGGGTGGGCGGCACGCGCCGAGGCCCGGGCGGCCTCCCGCCGCGCCGCGGCGGACAGCGCGATGCCTCCCGCGGCACTGTGCCGGCGCAGGCGCAGGTAGGCCTCGGGCCCCTGCACCAGGTACCGCTCGGAGAGGCGGGCCGGCTCGAGGGCGAGCCTCCACGCCCATTCGAAGCCGTGCTCGGCCACCCAGGCTGGGGCCCGCTGGATGCGCTCGGCCAGGAAGTCGACCACGGCGCCGAACGCGAGCAGCGCCCGCGCCCCGGTGTGCGCGCCATGCTCGGCGATCCACAGCTCCTGCCGCGGCTTGCCCAGGCCCACGACGAGCACGTCGGTGCGGGCCGCGGCGACCGCGAGGGCCGTGGCGCGTGCCGAGTCCGGGTCCCCGAGCTCCTCCCGGCTGGGACTCCAGAAGCCGGCCACCTCGAGGCCCGGCCGCCGCTCGGCCAGCCGGGCGGCGAGCAGTTCCTGTGCCGCGGGGCTGCCGCCGAGGAAGCCGACGCGCAGCCCGTCTGCCGCGGCGCGGTCCAGGAGCGGGCCGATCAGGTCGCTGCCGGCGAGCCGCGGCCAGGCCCTGCCGGTGATCCTCTCGGCCTCGGCGGCGAGCGGCGCCCCGTCGAGCAGCGTGAGCCACTCGACGTCGTCGGCGGCCTCGAGCGCGTGCTGCCAGCGGCCGCCCGCGCCGAAGTGGAAGACGTGGTCGAGGTTCGCCGAGACGACGCCGAGGGGCGCGGTGCGCCCGCGGCAGCCGCCGAGGATGGCCTCGACGGCCTCCGCTGCGTCGAGGAGAGTCACGGCGGTGCCGCCGAGCTGCACCCTGGCCGGCGCGCTCACGCCTCGGCCCTCCGCAGCCGCCCGGCGTCCTCGGTGTACCGGGTGCCGGTCGCGGGGCACACCCACGCGGTCCCGGCCTCGGCCGTATCCTCCTTCAGGCGGTGGCCCGCCTCGCCCACCCAGCCGATCCGGCGGGCCGGAACGCCGGCCACCAACGCGTAGTCCGGCACGTCCCGCACCACGACGGCGCCGGCCGCCACCGTGGCCCACGCCCCGATCCGCACCGGCGCCACGCACACCGCCCTGGCGCCGATGGCGGCGCCCCGGCCCACCCAGACGCCCACCGCGTCCCAGTCGGCGGCCGACTTGGGCGTGCCGTCCGGGTTGACGGCCCGCGGGTTCAGGTCATTCGTGAGGACTGCGCCGGGGCCCACGAAGGCGCCGTCCTCGAGCACCGCGGGCTCGTACACGAGCGCGTAGTTCTGCAGTTTGCAGCGGTCGCCGACCACGGCGCCGGGGCCCACGTACACCCCCCGGCCCACGGTGCACTCGCTGCCGATCCGGGCGCCGGCCCGCACGTGCGCGTACTGCCAGAGGGTGGTCGCGGACCCGATCTGCGCGCCGTCCTCGACCACCGCCGTTGCGTCGATCCGATCCATGCAGGCCTCCGTCCCCACGCGTGATGCGTTCCGTATGTGCAGGTGGCACCACGGTCGTCAGGCGGGGAACAGGGGGACAAGCGAGGGGAGGGGAATCGAGGATCGGCCGGCCCGGAATCAGGTGGTGCAGCACGGCGGGCGTCCGCCGTGCGCGTATGCTCCGGGGCGCCGGGCAAGTAGTACCGAGTACAGCGCCTTCTGCGTCTGCGTACCGGGACGGGTCAGCCCGCGGTGCCCCGCTCGAACGCGTCCGGGATGCCGTCGCCGTCCGCGTCGCCGGTCGCGACCGACTCGGCGGCCTCCACGCCCCGGTAGTGCCGGTTGCGGGCACGGAGCACGACGGCGGCGAGCAGCGCCGCCGTCACCGACCCGGCGAGGATCGCGGCCTTGGCGTGCTCGCCGTGCGGGGAGGCGGGGCCGAAGGAGAGCTCGGAGATGAGCAGGGAGACGGTGAAGCCCACCCCCGTGAGCAGCGCCAGGCCCGCGAGGTCGATCCACGCGAGGTCCGAGTCGAGATCGGCGTGCTGGCTCTTGGCCACGAGCCAGGTGGCGGAGAACACCCCGGCGGCCTTGCCCGCCACGAGGGCCGCGGCGATGCCGAGCGCCACCGGATCCTGCAGCGCGGAGACGAGGCCGTCCCACCCGCCGATGGCCACGCCCGCGGAGAAGAAGGCGAAGACGGGCACCGCCACCCCGGCCGAGAGGGGCCGGAGCCGGTGCTCGAAGATCTCCGCGAGGCCCGGGCCCGCCTCGGGGCCGCCGTTCTTCGCGCTGCGCAGCACGGGCACGGTGAAGGCCAGGAGCACGCCGGCGACCGTCGCATGGATGCCGGAGGCGTGCACGAGGGCCCACGTCGCGAGCGCGAGCGGGACGAGCAGGTACCAGGCGCGGACGCGGAGCTGGACGAGGACTCCGAACGCGGCGAGCGGCACGAGGGCGAGCAGCAGGTAGGCGGGCGCCAGGTCGGAGGAGTAGAAGAAGGCGATGATGGCGATCGCGAGCAGGTCGTCCACCACGGCCAGGGTCAGCAGGAAGGTGCGCAGCGCCGCGGGCAGGTGGGTGCTGATCACGGCCAGGACCGCGAGGGCGAAGGCGATGTCGGTCGCCGTCGGGATCGCCCAGCCCTTCAGCCCGTCGGAGCCGGCGGCGAGGTTGACGCCCACGTAGACGAGCGCCGGCACCGCGACCCCGCCGAATGCCGCGACCACGGGCACGAGTGCCGCGGAGGGCCGGCGCAGGTCGCCGGCCACGAACTCGCGCTTGAGCTCGAGCCCGGCGACGAAGAAGAACAGGGCGAGCAGGCCGTCGGCCGCCCACGAACCGACGCTGAGCTCGAGGTGCCACGGTGCGTAGCCGAGCCGCGCGTCGCGCACGGCGGTGTAGGCCGGCCCGGCGGGGGAGTTGGCCCACACGAGCGCCGCCACGGTCGCGAGGAGCAGCAGCGCGCCGCCCACCGTCTCCTTGCGGAGGATCTCGGCGATGCGGCGGTACTCGGGGTAGGTTCCGCGGCTGAGGGTGGAGGCCAGCGGACGACGGCGCGGGGCGGGCTGCGGCACGGATTCATCCCATCGGTCGGGGGTCTCCTCGCGGGGAGGACTGTCTCACGCCGACCAGACTTCCCGGCACACCTTCATCCATTCTAGGGGGACCGGGGTCCGGGAAGCAGAACGGCGCCCCGGCCACCCGCAGCAGCGGGCGGCCGGGGCGCCGTCGTGCGCTCTGTGCCCCGCCGTCCCGGGCGTCCCCCGCCCCGGAACGGCCAGGAGGCTCAGGAGAAGAGCGTCCTGATCCCGATCACGGCAACCGCCACGCCGAGCGTCACCGAGATGGACACGAGCAGCAGGTGGACGGTCATGAACCGGGTGGCCCGGCCCTGCTCATCCTTGGCCCGCGGATCCTTCATGATCCGGCGGAGGAACTGCGGCCACACCACGAGGTTCCACACGCCGGCCACGATGAGCACCCAGGAGAGGGCGACCGGCAGCTGCATCAGTTGATCTCGCCGGCCAGCCAGGCCTCGGCCTGCGTCGCCTGGAGGTTGAGCGCCTTGCCGACCATCGGCTCGGCGGCGGAGGCGATCTTGCCGCCCAGGAGGGGCACCGAGGAGCTCACGGTGCCGTTGAGCTCGATGCGGGTCGCGCCGCCGTCGGCCGCGAGGCGCTGAACGGCCGCGACGTCCACCGGCGCGCCGGCAACCTTGACCTTGATGTCGGCCTGGCGGGAGCCGTCGGCCTCGGGCGCGCCCCAGACCTCGGTCTGGGTGACGTTGACGTACTCGCCGACGACCTTGCGGGCGATCTCGGGCAGGCGCTGCGTGGGCAGCTGGCGTACGACCGTGGCCGTGAAGGCGCCGGCGACGTCGCCGTCGACCGCGAACGACTCGAGGCGGCCGCCGACGAGCTCGCTCACATGGCGCTGGAACGCCTCGTCCGCGAACACCGCCGCAACGCGGTCGACGGGGAAGTTGAGGGTCTGGCTGGCTGACAGTGCCACAGGGGTCCTTCCGTAGGAGGCTGGGGTTTGGCGGAACGAATGCGGTCCCGGCACAGGCACGCGGGGGCGCGCGCCGAAGACCATCCTAGGGTGCCGTGGGGCGGCGCCCGGACGCGGGCTGCGGCGCGGATGCGGGCTGTCGGCGCTGCACGAGCACCGCGACCGCAGCCCCCACGAGCGCGCCCAGGCTGTTGGCGAGGATGTCCATCAGGGACGCCGTCCGCTCGGGCAGGAACAGCGCCTGCGCGGTCTCGGCCGCCGCCGACGCCGCGACCCCGGCGAGCACCGCGGCCCACGGCCGGGCGCCCAGGAGCACGGCCAGGAAGCCGAACGGGACGAAGAACGCGACGTTGGACGTCCACTCGAGCTGGGCGTAGCCGAGCCAGCGGGGGAGCCCCTGCGCGTGCAGCCACAGGAAGACGGCCTGGATCGTGCCCGCCTCCGGCCGGTCCACGGGCGAGGGCCACAGGACCACGAGGGCCACCCCGGCCAGGTACAGCACCGCCGCGGCCGCCAGGGCACGCCGCACCCCGGGCCGGAGTGAGGGGGTTCGGGGCGCGCGCTGGACCATCCCTCCCATGCTACGGGCGAACGCGGCCCGCCCGCGCGCGGCGCATTGGCTAAGCTGGGACAGCCCCCGGCCTCGCAGAGTGTCGGGGCTGTTGTGCTGTCGTGGCGCGCGGCCCGCTGACGGAGCGCGCGAGTGAGGAGCCAGAAGTGTCTGTTGACGTGCTGCGCCCGGCGAGCCGCGAGGGCGCCCCCATCCTCGAGGGCCTGCGCCGTGCCGTCGGGGAGGACGCGAGCGTGGCCCGGCTCCGCGAGTACGCCTCCAAGCCGGCGGCCCGCCGCAGCCAGGACCTCCAGGTGGTCGCGCCCACCGGGCTCCGGCCGGTGCTCGTCGCCGAGGTGGTCGAGGCGCTGCCGGAACCGGGCGCCGTCGTGCTCGCCGTGACCGCGACCGAGCGCGAGGCTGAGGACCTCGTCTCGGCGCTGGGCGCCTACGTCCCGGCCGAGTCCGTCGCGCTCTTCCCGAGCTGGGAGACCCTCCCGCACGAGCGGCTCTCGCCGCGCTCGGACACCGTGGGGCGGCGGTTGGCCGTCCTGCGCCGCCTCGCGCACCCCGCGGCCGCGCCGGCCGACGGCGGCGGCCGGGCCACCGGAGAGCTCAGGGTCGTGGTCGCGCCCGTGCGCGCGGTGCTGCAGCCGCTCGTGGCTGGCCTCGGGGACCTCGAGCCGGTCTCCCTCGCCGTCGGGCAGGACGCGCCGTTCGACGACGTGGTCCGAGCGCTCGCCGACGCCGCGTATGCACGCGTCGACATGGTCAGCCACCGCGGCGAGTTCGCCGTGCGCGGCGGCATCATCGACGTCTTCCCGCCCACCGAGGACCACCCCGTCCGCGTCGAGTTCTTCGGCGACGAGGTCGAGCAGATGCGCTGGTTCGCCGTCGCCGACCAGCGCTCCCTCAGCGGGCCCACCGTCCACCACCCCACCGCGCTGTTCGCCCCGCCCTGCCGCGAGCTGCTCATCACCCCCGCGGTGATGGGCCGCGCCGCCAGGCTCAAGGGGCGGCTGCCCGCCGCGGCGGACATGCTCGAGAAGATCGCCGGCGGGATCGCGGTCGAGGGCATGGAGTCCCTCGCCCCGCTCCTCGTGGACCGCATGGTCCCGTTCATCGGGGAGCTCCCGGCCGGGTCGGCCGCGCTCGTCATGGAGCCGGAGAAGGTGCGCGCCCGCGCCCACGACCTCGCCGCGACCAACGAGGAGTTCCTCGCCGCCGCGTGGGCCACCGCGTCCGACGGCGGCGCCGCACCGCTCGACGTCGCCCTCGCCGAGGCGGGGGAGGACTCGGGCGAGCACGCCGGCCGGCTCGAGGACGCGAGCTTCGCCACGCTGGGCGAGGTCCGCTCCGACGCCCAGGAGCGCGGCGTCACGTGGTGGTCGCTCACGTCCCTCGGCGTGGACCAGGGGACGGTCCTGGACATCGACGTGGTCACCATCGCCGCCCGCGAGCCCCGCGGGTACCAGGGCGACGTGGCCGAGATGATGGAGTTCATCGGGGGCAGGGTGCGGGACGAGTGGCGGATCGTCGTCGCGACGGACGGCCCCGGGCCCGCCCAGCGCCTGGCCGAGCTGTTCCACGACGCGAACATCCCGTGCAGCCGCATCGACGGGCTCGACCGCGCCCCCGACCCCGGCATCATCGAGATCACCAAGGCACCGGCCGGCAAGGGCTTCGTGCTCGACGGGCTCAAGCTCGGGCTCCTCACCGAGGCGGACCTGCTCGGGCGGGCGAGCGCGGCGGGGACCCGCGACATGCGCAAGATGCCCTCCCGGCGGCGCAACGCCGTCGACCCCCTCTCGCTCACCGCGGGGGACTTCGTGGTGCACGAGCAGCACGGGATCGGGAAGTTCGTCGAGCTCGTGCAGCGCAAGATAGCCGGAGGCGGACACAGCGCGGGGCAGGGCGCGGCCGGTGCCGCGCCGACGCGCGAGTACATGGTCCTCGAGTACGCGCCGGCCAAGCGCGGCGCGCCGGGGGACCGGCTCTTCGTGCCCACCGACCAGCTGGACCAGGTGACCCGGTACGTGGGCGGGGACACGCCGTCGCTGTCGAAGATGGGCGGGGCCGACTGGGCCTCGACCAAGTCCAAGGCCAAGAAGGCGGTCAAGGAGATCGCCGGGGAGCTCATCCGGCTCTACTCGGCCCGCATGGCGTCCAAGGGGCACGCGTTCGGGCCCGACACCCCCTGGCAGCGCGAGCTCGAGGAGGCGTTCCCCTACGTCGAGACGCCGGACCAGCTCACCACGATCAACGAGGTCAAGGCGGACATGGAGCGCGAGGTCCCCATGGACCGCCTGGTCTCCGGCGACGTCGGCTACGGCAAGACCGAGATCGCCGTCCGGGCCGCGTTCAAGGCGGTCCAGGACGGCAAGCAGGTGGCCGTGCTCGTGCCGACCACCCTGCTCGCCCAGCAGCACTACGAGACGTTCTCGGAGCGGTTCTCGGGCTTCCCGGTCCGCGTGCGGGCGCTCTCGCGCTTCCAGACCGGCACGGAGTCCAAGGAGACGCTCGAGGGGCTCAAGAACGGCTCGGTCGACGTGGTCATCGGCACGCACCGGCTCCTGTCCAAGGAGGTCCAGTTCAAGGACCTGGGCCTGGTGATCATCGACGAGGAGCAGCGCTTCGGCGTCGAGCACAAGGAGGAGCTCAAGAAGATGCGCACCAACGTGGACGTCCTCGCGATGTCCGCGACGCCCATCCCGCGCACGCTCGAGATGTCCCTCACCGGCATCCGCGAGACCTCCACGCTCGCCACGCCGCCCGAGGAGCGCCACCCCGTCCTGACCTACGTGGGCCCGTACACGGACAAGCAGGTCTCCGCCGCCATCCGCCGCGAGCTCATGCGCGAGGGCCAGGTGTTCTTCGTGCACAACCGCGTCTCCTCGATCGACAAGACGGCCGCCGCGATCCGCGAGCTCGTGCCCGAGGCGCGCGTCGAGGTGGCCCATGGACAGATGTCCGAGTCCCGGCTCGAGAAGATCATCGTGGACTTCTGGGAGAAGCGCTTCGACGTGCTCGTGTGCACCACCATCATCGAAACCGGCCTCGACATCTCCAACGCGAACACGCTCATCATCGACCGCGCCGACTCCTATGGCCTCTCCCAGCTGCACCAGCTGCGCGGCCGGGTGGGCCGCGGGCGCGAGCGCGCGTACGCGTACTTCCTGTACCCGGCGGAGAAGCCCCTCGGCGAGGTCGCCCTCGAGCGGCTCAAGGCGGTCGCGGCGCACAACGAGCTGGGCGCCGGCATGCAGCTGGCCATGAAGGACCTCGAGATCCGCGGCGCCGGCAACCTCCTCGGCGGCGAGCAGTCCGGGCACATCCAGGGCGTGGGGTTCGACCTCTACATCCGGCTCGTCGGCGAGGCCGTCGCGGACTTCCGCGGGGAGGGCGAGGAGAAGGCCGCCGAGATGAAGATCGAGCTCCCGGTGAACGCGCACCTCCCGCACGACTACGTGCCGGGGGAGCGGCTCCGCCTGGAGGCCTACCGCAAGCTCGCTGCCGCGACGGACGACGCCGGCATCAACGAGGTCATGGAGGAGCTCACGGACCGGTACGGCGAGCCGCCCGCCCCGGTGCAGAACCTCGCGGCCGTGGCACGGTTCCGGGTGCGGGCCCGCGCGGCGGGCCTGACCGACGTGGCGCTCCAGGGGAACATGGTGCGCTTCGCGCCCG
Source organism: Sinomonas sp. RB5 (assembly GCF_054063535.1). NCBI lineage: Bacteria > Bacillati > Actinomycetota > Actinomycetes > Micrococcales > Micrococcaceae > Sinomonas > Sinomonas sp. RB5. The sequence continues at coordinate 258,506 of NZ_JBSSGJ010000004.1, read as the reverse complement.
CCGACCTGCCCGAGTCCAAGCAGATGCGCCTGACCCGGATGTACAAGGGGGCCCAGTACAAGCCGGCGCTCAACGCCGTGCTCATCCCCAAGCCCAAGACCGCCCCCATCGGCGGTGCCGACCTCGCCGACGGGGAGATCCTCGCCTGGGCGGACCAGGTGGTGGAGGCCATCTTCGCCCCGGCCCCCTCGACCACCCCCTGAGGACCCGCCCACCCGGCCCCGCAGACCCCCCGTTTCGGGTACGCATCTCGTCGGGTTCTCGCGGTTTCGGGTACGAGCCGCCGAGCCGCCGTCAGCGCCAGCCCTGTGACGTCAGGGCGGCGACGACGCGGCTGACGATGTGCGCCTCGCCTCTGACGAGGTCCTCCCGGGTGAGGATCACCTGCGCCCAGCCGGCCGCCACGGTCCTCCGGTTGCGGCTGCGGTCCCATAGCTGCTGCTCGGGGTCAAGGTGGTGCTCGCCGTCGTACTCGATGGCCACGCGGTAGCGGGCGTTGCCCAGATCGACCCACAGGACCTTGCCCCAGGGGTCCACGACGACGCAGTTGGGTTTGAAAGGCGGCAGGCCCGCGCGCTCGAGCATGAGCCGGATCCGCGTCTCCTGCGGCGAATCGGCTCCCACGGCCATGAGCTCGAGGGCGATCCGCGCCCTCCCGAGGCCGGGGACCCGGCGCTTGCCGCCAACATAGGCGCGCAATTGGGCGAGCGTGACGATCGCTGTGCGCGGATGGATCCCGCGCTGGTGTTCCGAGACCAGGTGCTCGCCGGCAACGATGACGTCGTCCATGGTCAGCTGACGGACCCCGCACAGGTCGAGCCAGGTCCGCTCAGCCGTGGTGACCCTCGTGCCGCCGAGCATCATCACGTCGTCGGCACCGAGGCGGACGCGGTGCCCGCGCACCTCGAAGCGCCGGGGCTGGCCGAGCCGCTCCTCCGGGCCGCCGGACCGGGCGAGATCGATCTGGGACGTGTCCTGGGCCCACGCGGGCAGGGGGATGCCGTGGAGGAGGGAAGCCGTCAGGTGGCTGACGGAGGTGGACTCGTGCAGCCGCGTGTAGGGGGCCGCCCGGCTCAGAAGGTCCTCGCGGGCGTCGAGCGGCCTGCGGATGCCGCGGCTCGGGATGATGATGCCGCCGCCGCGCACCCTGCCCGGCCCGAGCTCCGACTCGAGCCCGTCGAGCAGGGTGAAGGAGGCCGTGGGGAGCCGGTCAGCGGAGCCTGTGCTGTTCGTCACCTCACCATTGAGCCACGGACGACGGCGATGCCTCCTGAGTTATCCACAGGCCTTTCGTTTCGGGTACAGACAGCTGCCCGCCTGCGGTGCTCCTCGGAGCGGCAGGCGGGCAGAGCGTGTACCCGGAACGGATATAGGGCGACGAGATGCGTACCCGAAATGCCGATAGGGCGACGAGATGCGTACCCGAAACCGGGGGGTAGGCGGGGGCGGGGTCAGCGGCGGTGCTGCTCGCCCGTGGTGTTCTTGGCCATGAACGTCATCGGGATCCCGAACGCCGCAGCGAACAGGAAGATGAGGGCCGCCATGGGCCAGACGTTCGTGAAGTCGAGGAACTGCACGAGGTACAGGCCCAGGAGGAAGAGGACCATGAAGATCACGAAGAGGATGATGCTGCCGCCGAGCGGGTTCGGCTCGAGCGGGCGGTTGTACTGGTCGTCGTCAGACATGTCTCTCCTGTGCGCTGCGTCTAGTAGCCGCCGGCGCCGCTGGTGCCGCCGGTGACGATGGCCACCCCGGAGCTGGCTCCGATCCGGGTGGCGCCTGCTGCAATCATAGCCCGGGCGTCGTCCGCGGTCCGCACCCCGCCGGACGCCTTGACGCCGAGGTCCGGGCCCACCGTGGCGCGCATGAGCGCGATGTCCTCGACGGTGGCTCCGCCCCCGTTGAAGCCCGTGGAGGTCTTCACGAAGTCCGCCCCGGCCTCGACGGCGGCCTCGCACGCGAGGACCTTCTGCGCATCGGTCAGGAGCGAGGTCTCGATGATGACCTTGAGGATCGAGGAGCTGCCGTGCACGGCCTCGGCGACCGCCTGGATGTCGTCGACGAGGGTGCCGCGGTCGTTCGCCCGCGCGGCAGCGATGTTGATGACCATGTCGACCTCGTCCGCGCCGTCCAGCGTGGCGCCGCGCGCCTCGAAGACCTTCACGTCGGTGGGGGTCGCCCCGAGCGGGAAGCCGGCCACGGCGCACGTGAGCACGCCCGAGCCGCGCAGCGCCCGCGTCGCCGCCTTGACCCAGAGCGGGTTCACGCACACCGACTTGAATCCGTACTTCACGGCCTCGCTGCACAGGGTGAGGATGTCCGCCTCGCTGGCCTCCGGCTTGAGCAGGGTGTGGTCGATGTAGCCGGCAAGGTCCGCGGGAGTCAGTGCGGGCTCGGAAGACACGTCGGCGTCCTTTCGCTTGGGTCATCCCATACTGGCACATCGGCGCGGGCAGACGGCCGCTGGCACACCGCCCGCGGCGGGCGGCGTGCCAGCGGCCGTCTGGGATGCTGCCTCAGCCGGAGGCCACCCGCAGCCGGTACCCGCGCTTGACCACGGTCTGCACAAGCTGGGGATCCGGAAGCGCCCCGCGCAGCCGGTTGACCGCCATGTCCAGGGCGTGGTTGGAGGCGGACGGGGAGACGAGCCGGGCGAGGGTCTCGCGCGGCACCACCGCGCCTCCGGCATCGAGCAGCGTCCGGAAGAGGAGCATCGCCGCGGGGGCGAGGAACAGCTCCGACCCGGCGACGGTGACCGCCCGGCCCCGCAGCGCGACGGTCCCCGCCGCGGTCTCGACGCTGCGCACTGCGCGCCGTTCGAGGTTGTCCGTGACGAGCTTGACCAGCGCCCCCATGCGGTACCGCTCCGGGATCCAGGGGCTGAGGCCGGCGGCCTCGAGCGGCGCGGCCGTGACGGGGCCGACGGCGGCGGTCGCCACCCGCCGGCGCAGCGACCCGATGAGCTCGCGGTAGACGCCGAGCTCGTGGGCGGTGCTGAACAGGGCATCCACGGCCGGGGCGCTCGTGAAGGTCAGGACGTCGAGGGCACCCTCGCACACGGCGGTGATGAGCGCCTCCGTCCGGTCGTCGCCCTCGGGACGCACCCAGCGGTAGGGCGTGACGGTGACGAGTTCCGCCCCGGCCTCGCGGAGCCGGTCGAGCTGGCCCCGGTCGGTGTAGCCGTGCAGCTGGACGGCAACGCGCCGCCCGTCGAGCCGGCCGCCCGCGTCGCGCAGCACGAGGTCCACGAGCGTGGAGGTGGTCTCGTCGTTGGCGATGCCGACGTCGGCCAGCCCGGCCGCGCGGACCGCGCCGCGGGCCTTGGGGCCGCGGACGTAGAGCGAGGCGCCGGAGAGGGAGTCCTGCAGCGCGTCTCCCAGCCCCGCGGCGTCGGCCACCTCGAGCCAGCGCCGCATGCCGTAGGCCGTGGTGATGACCGCCAGGTCGGGCTGCGCGGCGATGGTGCGGCGGGTGTCCTCGAGCAGTCCCTGGTCCTGGTCGACCGGCGCGATCGTGAGCACCGGGGCGTGCAGGACCTCGGCGCCGCGCCGCTCGAGCGCCTCGATCAGGTCCTGGGAGCGGCGGTGCGAGGTGACGCCCACCCGGAAGCCCCGGAGGAGCCCCCCAATGGCCCCTCCGTCCGCTGGTGCCGAGCCGGCATTCTCCGGCGCCGCCCCCCGGTCAGGTCCTACCGCGGCGGCGCTCATGCGGCGCTCCCGGCCGGCTGCTCCGCGAGGGCGCCGACGAGTCCGCGCAGCTCGTCGGCGTACGCCCCGCCCCCGGCAGCGCCGTGGCCGGCGGCGCGGACCACGTCGCCGATGACGATCACGGCGGGGTTGCCGCAGCCGGCGGTGGCGGCCTCGGCGCTGCCGAGGTCGGTCACGGTGGTGCGCTGGCCCGCCTGGTGGCCGCGCTCGACCACGGCGAGCGGCGTCGCCAGGCCCAGTCCCGCCCGCCGCAGCCCGGCGGCGAGGTGGGGGAGCGTGGCGATGCCCATGAGGACGACGACGGTCCCTCCCTCCGCTGCGAGCCCGGCGAGGTGGCGGTGCTCGGCGTCGGTCAGCGGGGCGTGCCCCGAGATGACCGTGAAGGAGTGGCTCACGTTGCGGTGCGTCACGGGGATCCCTGCGGCCGCGGGGACCGCGATCGAGCTCGAGATCCCGGAGACCACACGGACCGGGACGCCCGCGGCCGCGCAGGCGGCGGCCTCCTCGGCGCCGCGGCCGAACACGAACGGGTCCCCGCCCTTGAGCCGCACCACGTTGGCGGGACGCCCGGTGAGGCCGTACGTCGCGTAGTCGACGAGCAGCCGGTTGATCTCCTCCTGCGGCACCTTGTGGTGCCCTGGCAGCTTGCCGACGTCGACGAGCCTGGCCGTGGTGAGCGCGGGCAGCTCGCGCCACGGGGCGAGGCGGTCGAAGAGGACGATGTCGGCATCGCGCAGCGCCTCGACGGCCTCGACCGTGAGCAGGCCGCGGGACCCCGGGCCGCCGCCCACGAGGGTCACGTGGCCGCGGCGCCCCGCCGGGGGCTCGGCGACGAGCGGGACCCCGAGCCTGCGGTAGTGGTCCAGCACGGGCGCCCACGCGGCGTCGTGCGCGTCCGGGCGCCCCACCACGGCCACGAGCGCGGGCCTGGCGGGCACGGCGGCGGCCGCCATGTAGGCCTCGGCGGATGAGAAGAACGTCAGGCGCGCGCCCGCGGCCCGGTAGCGCGCGAGGGCCTGGCGGGACCCGTCGGCGTCGCCGAGCACGACGACGGGAAGGCCCTCGAGTGAGACGGTGATCTGCATGTCAGGCCTCCTGGGCGGTGGGCGCGGCAGCGGCCGCGGCGGGGGTACGGACGGGGATGGTGGCTCCGAGGGAGACCCGCTCGGCGGCGGTGGCGGGCCGGACCTGGTCCCGCTCGGGGACGTGCACAATCGAGTCGTCGGCGGCGTCGGGGGCGTTGACGAAGGAGCGGAAGCGGCGCAGGCGCTCGGGGTCCTTCAGGGTCGCGGCCCACTCGTCCTCGTAGTGCTCCACGTGGCTGGCCATCGCCGCCTCGAGCTCGGCGGCGATCCCGAGCGAGTCCTCGACGACGACCTGCCGCACGTGCTCGAGGCCGCCGTCGAGCTCCTCCTGCCAGCGCGCGGTGCGCTGCAGGCGGTCGGCGGTGCGGATGTAGTACATGAAGTAGCGGTCGATGTACCTGATGAGGGTCTCATCGTCCAGGTCCTTGGCCAGGAGCTGGGCGTGGGCCGGGGTCGCGCCGCCGTTGCCGCCCACGTACAGGTTCCAGCCGTCCGCGGTCGCGATGACGCCCACGTCCTTGCCGCGGGCCTCGGCGCACTCGCGGGCACAGCCGGAGACGCCGAGCTTGAGCTTGTGCGGGCTGCGCAGGCCCCGGTAGCGCAGCTCGAGCTGGATCGCCATGCCCACGGAGTCCTGCTGGCCGTAGCGGCACCAGGTCGACCCGACGCAGCTCTTCACGGTCCGCAGGCTCTTGCCGTACGCCTGCCCGGACTCCATGCCCGCGGCGATGAGCTCGGCCCAGATGTCCGGAAGCTGCTCGAGCCGGGCCCCGAACATGTCGATCCGCTGCCCGCCGGTGATCTTGGTGTAGAGGTTGTACTTCTGCGCGACGGACGCGATGACGGCGAGCTTCTCGGGGGTGATCTCGCCGCCGGGGATGCGCGGGACCACCGAGTACGTGCCGTCCTTCTGCATGTTGGCCAGGGCGCGGTCGTTGGTGTCCTGGAGGGTGCCGCGGCCGGCGTCGAGAACGTAGGCCGAGTGCTGGGAGGCGAGGATCGAGGCGATCGTCGGCTTGCAGATGTCGCAGCCGGCGCCCGTGCCGTACCGGGACATGATCTCCTCGAACGAGGTCAGCTGGGCGACCCGGATGTGGTCGAAGAGCTCCTGGCGGGAGAGCGGGATGTGCTCGCACAGGGCCTTGCTCACGGTCACGCCGGACTTGGCGAGCTCGGCCTCGAGGAGCTTCTTGATCATCGGCACGCACGAGCCGCACTGCGTCCCGGCGCGCGTGCAGGCCTTGAGCCCGGCCACGTCCTGCACCGGGTCCTGCCCCTCGCAGGCCCCGCAGGCGTTGACGGCATCGCGCAGCGTCCCGGCCGCGACGTTGTTGCACGAGCACAGGATCGCGTCGTCCGGGAGCTCGGTCTCGGGTGCCTCGCCGCCGCCTGCAGCGGACAGGAAGGCGCCGGGCTCGGCGGGGAGCTCGCGGCCCAGGAGCGGGCGCAGGCTCAGGTAGGGGGAAGCGTCGCCGACGAAGATGCCGCCGAGGAGCGTGCGCGCGTCGTCGGTCGTGACGATCTTCTGGTAGACGCCGCGGGCCGGGTCGGCGTAGACGATCTCGAGTGCGCCCGGCTCGGCCGCGAACGCGTCGCCGAAGCTCGCCACGTCAACGCCGGAGAGCTTGAGCTTGGTGGCCGTGTCGAAGCCGGGGAAGGTCGCCTCGCCGCCGTGGAGGCGGTCCGCGACGATCTCCGCCATCGTGTTCGCGGGCGCCACGAGCCCCAGGCACATGCCGCCGAAGCTCGCCACCTCGCCGATCGCCCACACGTTCGGCGCGCCCGTCGCGCACCTGTCGTCGATCACGACGCCACCCCGCGGCCCGATCTCGAACGTCGCCGCGGCGCCGGACTCGCCCGCGGCGTCTACGGCCGCCCGGATGAGCTCGTCACGGGGCCGGACGCCGATCGCGACGACCACGAGGTCCGCGGGCACCACGCGCCCGTCCGCCATGAGCACGCCGGTGACCGACCCGGCGTCGTCCGTGTGCACCTCGGACGGAAACACCCCGCCGTGCAGCGTGAAGCCCTTCGCGGCGATCAGCCGGGTGAGCGCCTGGCCGGCGCCCTCGTCGAGCTGCCGGTTCATGGGCCACGGCGAGCCGTCGATGATGAGGGACTCCGCACCGAGCGACTGCGCCCCCGCGGCTGCCTCGATGCCGAGCAGCCCGCCGCCGATCACGGCGACCCGCGGCTGGCGGCCGAGCACCTGGCCGAGGCGGCCGATCTCGGTGCGGAGGAACCAGACGTCCTCGAGCGTGCGGTAGACGTGCGTGTGCTCGGCGCCCGGGATCGGGAGGCGGGCGGCGTTCGAGCCTGTCGCGAGCACGAGCTCGTCGTAGGGCAGCTCCTCCGTGCCGTCCTGGCCCTCCAGGAGCACGGTGCGGGACGCGGCGTCGAGGCGCACGGCCCGGGCGCCGGTGCGGAGCGTGACCCCGGGCGTGTCCCACAGGGACGGTGTGCCCAGCGTGAGGTCGACGCTGCCCGGCTCCTCGGTGAGCGCCTTGGAGAGCGCCACGCGGTCATAGGGGAGGTGGGCCTCCTCGGTGACGACGGTGATCCGGAAGCCGCCGGAGGAGTCGAGGCCACGGGCGGCCATCGCCTCGACGAAGCGGTGGGCGGCGGGGCCGCCGCCGATCACGGCCACGCGGCGCGGACCGGTGCCGGCGGTGGGGGTCTCGAGCGGGCTCATGCTCACGGTGGGTGCCTTCCGTAGGAGGATGCCGGGCGCCCCGGCGTGTTTCCTCCACCCTAGGAGGGGGCGATTTCGGCCCAGTTGCCCGGATGTAACGGACCGTTGACTTCACTGTCACGGGCATGTTTCGCGACAGGTGAGGCCGGTTTTACGTGGCCGTCACGCAGGCTCAACCCGGGCGAAACCCCCCGCTCCGTAGCGTGGAGCCATGACGATCACAGCTGAAGCACCCCGCACGGACACCCTCCGGGACCACGCCGGCCCCGTTCCTTCCGACGGCGTCTGGCACAGCGTCTGCACCCTGGCCGACCTCGAGCCGAACTGGGGAGAGGCCGCGCTCGTGGCGGGGCGCCAGGTCGCGCTGTTCCGCCTGGCGACCGGCGAGGTCTACGCGGTCGAGCAGCGGGACCCCGTGAGCGAGGCGTACGTGATGGCCCGCGGCATCGTGGGCTCCCGGGGCGAGCGCCCCACCGTCGCGTCCCCGCTCCACAAGGAGGTCTACGACCTGGCCACCGGCGAGCGGCTCGATGCCCCGGGCATCCCCCTCGCCACCTTCCGCGCCCGAGTGGTCGACGGCAGGGTGCAGGTCGCGGCCTGACCGGGGCGCACCCGCCGCGGGGAGCCCCGGCTAGAGCCCGAGCGCCTCGCGCACATCGTCGAGCGCTGCGTCCATCGCCGCCCGCGCGGCCTGGCGGGCCTCGGCGAGCTCGGCAGAGCTGTCCACCGGGCGGATCACCTCGACATAGCACTTGAGCTTCGGCTCGGTCCCGCTCGGCCGGATGATCACGCGGGTCGAGTCCCGCGTGGCCCACAGCAGCCCCTCGGTGGGCGGCAGCTGCTCCGACCCCTCCGAGAGGTCCACGGCCGTCTCGACCGGGGAGTCCGCGAAGGAGGCCGGCGGGTCCTGCCGCAGGCGGGTCATCATCGCCTCGAGGAGGCCCAGGTCGGCCACCCGGACGCTGAGCTGGTCCGTGAGGTGGACCCCGTGCAGCACGTGCAGCGCGTCGAGCCGGTCGAAGAGGGTCTGGCCCTGGGCCTTCGCCTCCGCGGCCATCTCGGCGACCAGGAGCGCGGCGGAGATCCCGTCCTTGTCCTTGACGAGCTCCGGCGCGACGCAGTAGCCGAGCGCTTCCTCGTAGCCGTACACGAGCCCGGGGACCCGGGAGATCCACTTGAACCCGGTGAGCGTCTCGCGGTGGGCGATCCCGGCCGAGGCGGCGATGCGGGACAGCAGCCGCGAGGACACGATCGAGTTCGCGAACACCGGCCCGCCCGGCTCGGCATCGGCCGCGGGCGGGGCGGCGGGGGAGGCGGCAGGGGAGGCGTCGGCGGCGGCCGCCGGGGCGGCGTCGTCCGTGAGGCCCTGCCCGCGGCCGAGGCGGCGGACCATGTGGGAGCCGAGCAGCGCCCCGACCTCGTCGCCGCGGAGCATGCGCCACTCGCCCGAGGCGGGGTCCTCGGCCGCGACGGCGCAGCGGTCGGCGTCCGGGTCATTGGCGATCACGAGGTCCGCGCCGGCCGCCTGGGCGGCCTCGAGCGCGAGGTCGAGCGCGCCGGCCTCCTCCGGGTTCGGGAAGGCCACGGTGGGGAAGGCCGGGTCCGGCTCGGCCTGCTCGCGCACGAGCGAGACGTCGTCGAAGCCGGCCGCGCGCAGCACGCCGGCGGCCGTCTCGCCGCCCACGCCGTGCAGCGGCGTCAGGACGACCTTGAGCTCGCGCGCCGGGAAGAGCCCGGGATCGGCGAGGCGCACGACGGCGTCCCGGTAGTCCGCGGCGACGCTCGCCGGCAGCGTGGTCCAGCCGGACTCGGCGAGGACGATGGCGCCGACCGGGCCGGCGGCGTCGATGAGCGCGGAGATCTCCGCATCGACGGGGGCGACGATCTGCGCCCCGCGCCCGCCCTCGTCCACGGCGCGGCCGCCGAGGTAGACCTTGTAGCCGTTGTCCTGGGGCGGATTGTGGCTGGCCGTGACCATGACGCCCGCGTCGCAGCCGAGCGCCTGCAGGGCATAGGCGAGGACCGGGGTGGGCAGCGCCGAGGGCATCAGGTACGCCTCGACGCCCGCCGCGGTGAAGACCGCGGCCGTCTCCTCCGCGAACACGTCCGAGTTGGTGCGGGCGTCGTAGCCCACGACGGCGCGCGGCCGGGTCCCGTCCGCGGCCCCCGGCCGGGCGGCGGCGACCTTGCCGAGGAGGAACGCGGCCACCCCCGCCGCGGCGCGCCGCACCGTGACGCGGTTCATGCGGTTCGGACCCGGCCCCAGCGCCGCGCGCAGGCCGGCCGTGCCGAACTGCAGGGTCCCGGCGAACGCGTCCGCGAGCTCCTGCCGCGCGGCCTCGCGTGCGGGGGAGCCCTCGGGCTCGGCAGCCCGCGCGAGGGTCTCGCGCAGCTGGGCCGCGGTGGCCGGGTCCGGATCGGCCGCGGCCCAGGCCTCGGCGCGGGAGACGAGCTCGTCGAGCCCGGGGGCGCCGGCAGGTGTGGTGCTCATGGGAAGGCCCTTCAGATCGCGGCGAGGACGTCGGCGAGGAGGCGCGAGATGCGCGGGCCGGCGGCCCGCCCGGCCTCGAGGACCTCCTCGTGGCTGAGGGGCTCCGGACTGATGCCGGCGGCGAGGTTGGTCACGAGCGAGATGCCGAAGACCTCCAGGCCTGCGTGCCGTGCGGCGATCGCCTCGAGCGCGGTGGACATGCCGATAAGGTCCGCGCCGATCCGCTTCGCGTACTGCACCTCGGCCGGCGTCTCGTAGTGGGGTCCGGGGAACTGGGCGTACACGCCCTCGGCGAGGCTCGGGTCCACGGACCGGGCCACCGCGCGCAGCCGCGCCGAGTAGAGGTCGGTCAGGTCCACGAAGGTCGCGCCCTCGAGCGGGGACGCGGCGGTGAGGTTGATGTGGTCGCTGATCAGCACCGGAGTGCCGGGCGCCCAGTCGGGGTTCAGGCCGCCGCAGCCGTTCGTGAGCGTGAGGACCCTGCAGCCCGCGGCTGCCGCGGTGCGGACGCCGTGCACCACCGCGCGCACGCCCTTGCCCTCGTAGTAGTGGGTGCGCGCGCCGAGCACGAGGGCCCGCTTGCCGTCCGCGGTCAGCACGGAGCGGATGGTGCCCACATGGCCCTCCACCGCGGGGGCCGAGAAGCCGGGGACCTCGGGCGCGGGGAGGGTCGCGGTCGTCTCCCCGATGAGGTCCGCCGCGCCGGCCCAGCCGGAGCCGAGGACGAGCGCGAGGTCGTGCTGCGCCACGCCCGTGGCGCGCGCAATATGGTCTGCCGCGGCCCGGGCCAGCTCGAAGGGCCCGGTGGCAGTTGCCGTTGTCGTCACAGGTAGAACCTACCAACCGCACCCGCGCGGGGCATGCTCGGCACGCAATGGCCCCCATGCCCCCGCGCAGGGCACAATGGATGTCCGTGACGATGAACCCTGACTTCGCGGCCCCCCACATTGCAATCCTCGGCGGCGGACCCGGCGGCTACGAGGCGGCGTCGGTCGCCGCGTCGCTCGGCGCCCGGGTCACGATCGTGGAGCGCGCCGGGCTCGGCGGCTCCGCGGTGCTCACCGACGTGGTGCCCTCCAAGACCCTCATCGCGACGTCCGACCTCATGACCCGGGTCGAGGAGGCCTCGGCGGCGCTCGGGCTGCGCCTGGCCTCCGGCAGCGGGGACTCGCTCAAGCGCTCCGACCTCCGCGCGGACCTGCGCATCGTCAACGACCGGCTCCTTGGCCTCGCCCGCCAGCAGTCGGAGGACATCCGCGCCGGGCTCGAGGCGCAGGGCGTCAGGATCGTCCTGGGCTCCGGCCGGCTCGTGGACGGCAGCGTGATCGAGGCGGTCACCGTGGACGGGACCGAGCGGATCGAGGCCGACGCCGTGATCCTCGCCGTGGGCGCCCACCCCCGCGAGCTGCCCACGGCCCGCCCGGACGGCGAGCGGATCCTCAACTGGGCCCAGATCTACAGCCTCGAGGAGCTCCCGGAGGACCTCATCGTGGTCGGCTCGGGCGTGACGGGCGCCGAGTTCGCCTCCGCCTACAACGGCCTCGGGTGCAAGGTCACGCTCATCTCGTCCCGCGACCGGGTCCTCCCCGGCTCCGACACCGACGCCGCCGAGCTGCTCGAGAAGGTCTTCACCCGGCGCGGGGTGCGGGTGCTCTCGCGCTCGCGGGCCGAGGCGGTCGAGCGCACGGAGGACGGCGTCGTCGTCACCCTCGGCGACGGCACGAAGGTGACCGGCTCGCACTGCCTCCTCTGCGTCGGCTCCATCCCCAACACGGACGGGATCGGGCTCGAGCAGGCCGGCGTCGCCGTCAGCGAGAGCGGGCACATCAAGGTCGACGGCGTCTCCCGCACCTCCGCGACCAGCATCTACGCGGCGGGCGACTGCACGGGCGTCCTCGCGCTCGCCTCCGTCGCGGCGATGCAGGGCCGCATCGCGGTCGCCCACATCCTCGGCGACCAGGTGACGCCCCTGAACCTCAACCACGTGGCCTCGAACATCTTCACCTCGCCCGAGATCGCCTCCGTGGGCGCCTCCGAGGCGGACGTCGCGACCGGCAGGATCGCCGGGGACATCGTGACGCTGCGCCTGAAGAGCAACGCCCGCGCCAAGATGCGCAACACGACCGACGGGTTCGTCAAGATCATCTCCCGCAAGGGATCCGGGACTGTGATCGGCGCCGTCGTGATGGGCTCGAACGCCTCCGAGCTCATCTTCGGCCTCGCGATGGCGGTCGAGCAGAAGCTCCACGTGGACGACGTCGCGAACACCTACGCCGTCTATCCGTCCCTGTCCGGCTCGCTCTCGGAGGCCGCGCGGCGCCTGCACGTGCACATGTAGCCGGCCGGCCGCCCCCGGCGCGCCGCGCGCCGCCGCACCGGGGGAGCGGGGGGTCCTGCCGCGGGCGCCCTCATGTGGGCTATGCTCGCAACCATGGCACCGCGGAGCTTCCTTGAATGGCCCGTCGTCCGGCAGATGCGCACCGGCGATCTGCTCGGCCGTGGGCCCTCGGTCACCTCGCCCCGGACCAAGGCGATCGCCCCCCGGACGGCCACGGCCGACCGCGTCGTGCAGAGCGTGTGCCCCTACTGCGCGGTGGGCTGCGGGCAGCGCGTCTACGTCAAGGACGAGAGGGTCGTGCAGATCGAGGGCGACCCGGACTCGCCCATCTCGCGCGGCCGCCTGTGCCCCAAGGGCTCGGCCAGCGAACAGTTGGTCAACTCCCCGGGCCGGCAGACCCGGGTGCTGTACCGCGCCCCGCGCTCTGCGGAGTGGAAGCACCTGGACCTGGCCACCGCCGTCGACATGATCGCGGACCGGTTCATCGAGACGCGCCGCAGGACGTGGCAGCAGGAAGACAGCGAAGGCCGGCTGCTGCGCCGCACCATGGGCATCGCCTCGCTCGGCGGCGCGACGCTGGACAACGAAGAGAACTACCTGATCAAGAAGCTGTTCACGGCTGCCGGGGCGGTGCAGACCGAGAACCAGGCGCGCATTTGACACTCCGCCACGGTTCCCAGTCTGGGAGCCTCGTTTGGACGCGGTGGCGCGACGCAGTCACTGCAGGACATGGCCAACGCCGACTGCATCATCATCCAGGGTTCCAACATGGCCGAGTGCCATCCGGTGGGATTCCAGTGGGTTGCGGAGGCGAAGGCCCGCGGAGCGAAGGTCATCCACGTCGACCCCCGCTTCACCCGCACGTCGGCCGTCGCGGACAGGCACATCCCGATCCGTGCCGGCTCTGACGTCGTCCTCCTGGGTGCGCTCATCAACTACGTCATCAGCAACGACCTCTGGTTCAAGGAGTACGTGAGCGCGTACACCAACGCGGCGACGCTGGTCCACGAGGACTACCGCGACGCCGAGGACCTCGGCGGCCTCTTCTCGGGCTTCGATCCGGAGACCGGGGCGTACGACAAGTCGTCGTGGGGATACGCAGAGGACGAGGGGGGCTCGATCGCCGAGCCCGGAGCCAGCTCCGAGCACGGCGCGGACGCCGCGGCCCGTGCCGCCGGCCACTCGTTCGGCAGCGGCGGGCCGGCCCTGGAGCATGCCCAGGTGCGGCGCGACGACACACTGCAGGATCCGAGGACCGTCTTCCAGATCGTCAAGCGGCACTACTCCCGTTACACCCCGGAGATGGTCCGCGACATGTGCGGCATCGACGTCGCCGACTTCGAGTACCTGGCCCGCACCATCACCGAGAACTCGGGGCGCGAGAGGACCACCTGCTTCGCCTACGCCGTCGGGTGGACCCAGCACTCCCTGGGAGCACAGTTCATCCGGACCGCCGCGATCCTGCAGCTCCTGCTCGGCAATGTGGGCCGCCCGGGCGGCGGGATCATGGCGCTGCGCGGCCACGCCAGCATCCAGGGCTCCACGGACATCCCGACCCTCTTCAACCTGCTCCCCGGGTACCTGCCGATGCCGAGCGCGGGACGCCACGACACTCTCAGCGAGTATCTGGGGGCGATCGCGTCGAAGCAGCAGAAGGGCTATTGGGCGGACGCCGATGCCTACACCGTGAGCCTGCTGAAGGCGTGGTGGGGCGACGCCGCGACGGCGGAGAACGACTGGGCCTACGACTACCTCCCGAGACTGACCGGAGCGCACGGCACCTACGAGACCGTGATGGGCATGCTCGACGACGAGGTGGAGGGCTACTTCCTCCTCGGACAGAACCCGGCCGTGGGCTCGGCCCACGGGCGCATGCAGCGGCTGGGCATGTCGCACCTGAAGTGGCTCGTCGTCCGCGACCTGAACCTCATCGAGTCGGCCACGTGGTGGAAGGACGGCCCGGAGATTGAGTCTGGGGAACTGCGCACCGAGGACATCGAGACCGAGGTGTTCTTCCTGCCCGCGGCGACCCATGTGGAGAAGGCGGGCTCGTTCACCCAGACCCAGCGGCTGCTCCAGTGGCGGCACCAGGCGGTCTCCCCGCCCGGTGAATGCCAGAGCGAGCTGCAGTTCTTCTTCGAGCTGGGCCAGCGGATCCGCGAGAAGCTGGCCGGCTCGGACGACGAGCGCGACCGCCCGCTGCTCGACCTCACGTGGGACTACCCCACGGACGAGCACGGCGATCCCGATCCGGAGGCCGTGCTCGCCGAGATCAACGGCCGCCACCTGGCTGGCCCGGACGCCGGCAGCCCGCTCTCGGCGTACACCGAGCTGCGCGCCGACGGTTCCACCGCAGCGGGCTGCTGGATCTACACCGGCGTGTACGCCGGCGGCACCAACCATGCCGCGAATCGCACGCCGGGCCGCGAGCAGGGACCTGCCGCACCGGACTGGGGCTGGGCGTGGCCGGCCAACCGCCGGATCCTCTACAACCGGGCCTCCGCCGACCCCGCCGGCAGGCCGTGGAGCGAGCGCAAGAAGTACATCTGGTGGGACCAGGAGCAGGGACGGTGGGTCGGCGACGACGTGCCGGACTTCCCCCTCGACCGGGCGCCGGGCAGCACTCCCGACCCCGCGCTCGGCGGTCCTGCCGCCCTCAGCGGAGACGACCCGTTCATCATGCAGTCCGACGGCAAGGGCTGGCTGTTCGCACCCACCGGCCTCGTGGACGGGCCCCTGCCGACCCACTACGAGGCCCAGGAATCTCCGGTGGCCAACGCGCTGTACCCGCAGCAGCAGAACCCGGCGCGGCTCAGGTTCCCGCGCCCGGACAACCTCAGCGCGCCGAGCGCCGGGACGAGCGGGGTGGAGGTCTATCCCTACGTCTTCACCACGTACCGGCTCACCGAGCACCACACCGCCGGAGGGATGAGCCGCTGGCTGCCGTACCTCTCGGAGCTGCAGCCGGAGATGTTCTGCGAGGTCTCCCCGGAGCTGGCTGCCGAGCGCGGACTCGAGCCCTATGGGTGGGCCACGATCATCTCGCCTCGGTCTGCCATCGAAGCGAAGGTGATCGTCACGGAGCGGATGACTCCGCTGGCCGTGGGCGGCCACACCGTCCACCAGATCGGGCTGCCCTACCACTGGGGCGTCGGGACGAACGCGGTCGTCAGCGGCGACGCGGCGAACGACCTCCTGGGTGTCACCCTGGACCCCAACGTCCAGATCCAGGAGTCCAAGGTGGCCTCATGCGACATCCGGCCGGGCCGCCGGCCCCGGGGGGCCGACCTGCTCGCCCTGGTCGCCGAGTACCAGGCGCGGGCCGGCACGACCGTCGAGACCGGCAACCAGGCGGTCACCGATCCGGCGCGCGAAGGCATCGACCAGACGAGGGAGGACTAGATGGGCCAGCTGTCCGGACCGACCGATCCCACCGCCGATGCCCACTGGGAGCACACCCATCCGCGCAAGGGGTTCTTCACCGACACCTCGATCTGCATCGGGTGCAAGGCCTGTGAGGTCGCCTGCAAGGAGTGGAACCACAACCCCCAGGACGGCGACCTGGAGCTGCTGGGGTCCTCCTACGACAACACGGGCGCGCTGGGAGCGAGCACCTGGCGGCATGTCGCCTTCATCGAGCAGGGCCAGGACCGCATCGTCGAGGCCCGGGAATCCGGGCGCGCGCTCGTGAACCTGGGCATGCCCCGCATCGGGCCGCCCGCGGATGCCGCACCGGACCTGTCCGAGGCGGACACGGCGCCGCCGGACACGGCAGACTTCCGGTGGCTGATGTCCTCCGACGTCTGCAAGCACTGCACGCACGCTGGGTGCCTCGACGTCTGCCCGACCGGGGCGCTCTTCCGGACCGAGTTCGGCACCGTCGTGGTGCAGGACGACGTCTGCAACGGCTGCGGGACGTGCGTGGCCGGGTGCCCCTTCGGCGTGATCGAACGCCGCCGCGACGGCACCGTCGCGGTCGCCGCCGAGCGGGAGCAGCACGCGGAGCATCCTGCTGTCCCCAACGTGGGCGTCGCCCAGAAGTGCACGCTGTGCTACGACCGGCTGGTGGCCGACGAGACCCCGGCCTGTGCCAAGGCCTGTCCGACGACGTCCATCAAGTTCGGCGACCACGACGACATGGTGGAGACGGCCAAGGAACGTGTGGCCGCCCTGCATGCACAGGGGCTGACCGAAGCGAGGCTCTACGGCGCGAACGAGCTCGACGGGGTCGGCGGGACCGGATCGGTGTTCCTGCTGCTCGACGAGCCGGAGGTCTACGGGCTCCCGCCGGACCCGAGGGTGCCCACGGCCGATCTGCCGCAGATGTACCGGAGGGCCGGGATGGCCGTAGCAGGGATGGTGGCCGCAGCCGCGTTGGCCTTCTGGAGAGGACGGGCGTGACCCACTCGGATTTCGACAGCTTCCGCCCCACCGAGCCCGCCCGGCGCCGTCGCCCTGACGGCAGGCGACGCGGCGGCCGCCGAGACGGCGGCGGCGACGGATCCAGGGAGATGCCCATGGTTCCGGAGCCCGAGTTCACCTCGTACTACGGCCGTCCGGTGGTCAAGCCGGCGCCGTGGGGCGACGACGTGGCTGCCTACCTGTTCCTCGGCGGCGTCGCAGGGGGGTCCGCGCTGCTCGGCCTCGGCGGCCAGCTGACCGGCCGGCCCACGCTGCGCAGGAATGCCCGGCTGGGCGCCCTGGCGGCCGTCAGCGTCGGTGCCGTCGCCCTCGTGAAGGACCTGGGCCGGCCGGAGCGCTTCCTGCACATGCTGCGGACCTTCAAGGTGACGTCGCCGATGAGCGTCGGCTCGTGGATCCTCAGCGCGTTCAGCGCCGGCACCGCGGTCGCGGCGGTCGCGGAGATCGACCGCATGAGCGGTGCGCGGCTGCCGCTCGGGCCGCTGCGGCCCGTGCTGCAGGGCGTCGAGGGGCTGGCCGGCTTCGAGGCAGCGCTCTTCGGCGGACCCCTGGCGGCGTACACCGCGGTCCTGCTCGGCGACACTGCCACCCCCACGTGGAATGCCGCGCACGAGGAGCTGCCCTTCGTCTTCGTCAGTTCGGCGACGCTCGCCTCCGCCGGCCTCGCTATGATCACGACCCCGGTCAACGAGGCCTCTCCCGCCCGGACGCTCGGGGTGCTCGGCGTCATCGGCGACGTGGTGGCGACGCGGGTGATGGAGCACCGGATGGACCCGGTCGCCGCCGAGCCCCTGCACGAGGGCAAGGCCGGCGCCATGCTGAAGTGGAGCGAACGGCTGGCGGTCGCCGGCGGACTGGGTGCACTGGCGGCCGGACGCAGCCGCGCCGTGGCGGCCGCCTCCGGGCTGGCGCTGCTGGCAGCCTCGGCCCTGACCCGGTTCGGGCTGTTCGAAGCCGGCCTGTCCTCGGCCCGGGATCCGCGCTACACGATCGAACCGCAGAAGAAGCGGCTTGCAGCCCGCCGCGCGGCCGGGATCACCGACGATTCGATCACCACCGCGGGCTGACACGGCCGGCTGAGGCCCGGGCCGAGGCCTAGCGGATCTCGATGCCTGCGCCCACGGTGGTGTGCCCGATCACCGGGTGCCCGGGCACTTCGCCCACCACCAGCAGCCCACCGGACGTCTGTGCGTCGGCCAGCAGGAGCAGGTCGTCCTCGGTGATCCGGGAGGCGGTCCGGATCTGCGGCCGCACCCAGTCGAGGTTTCGCCGGGTCCCGCCCGAGACGAATCCGTCCCGCAGCGCCTGACGCGCCCCCTCGATGAGCGGCACCGCGTCCAGGTCGATCACCGCGCCCACGGTGGAGGCGCGGCACATCTTGTACAGGTGCCCCAGCAGACCGAAGCCCGTCACATCCGTGGCAGCCCGGACGCCGGCCGCGACCGCGTCCCGGGCCGCGTCGCGGTTGAGGCTCGCCATCGTCGCCACCGCTTCGGCGAACACCTCGCCGGTCTGCTTGTGCCGGTTGTTGAGAAGGCCGACGCCGATCGGCTTGGTCAGCGTGATCGGCAGCCCCGGCTCGGCGGCGTCATTGCGCAGCAGCCGGTCCGGGGGAGCGACACCGGTGACCGCCATGCCGTACTTCGGCTCCGGATCATCGATGGAATGGCCGCCGATCACCGGGCAGCCTGCCTCCGCGGCGACGCTCAGACCACCGCGGAGGACCTCGGCCATCAGCTCTGCCGGCAGGACGCCGCGGGGCCAGCCCACGAGGTTGACCGCCATGATCGGCCGCCCTCCCATCGCGTAGATGTCGGAGAGGGCGTTGGCCGCCGCGATGCGGCCCCAGTCGAAGGCGTCGTCGACGACCGGGGTGAAGAAGTCGGCGGTCGAGAGCACGGCGAGGTCATCGCGCACCAGGACGGCCGCGGCGTCGTCGCCGCTGTCCAGGCCGACCAGCACGTCCGCACCCGGCTGGCCGACGAGGCTGCGGACCACGTCTTCGAGCTCTCCGGGCGGGATCTTGCAGGCGCAGCCGCCACCGTGGGCGTAGCCGGTCAGCCGGGGCGTGCCGGCCGCGCCGCCGTCGAGCAGCGGCAGGGACGTGGGGGCCTCATTCACCCGGCCAGCCTACCCCCGGGGCGCCTGCTACATTGGGGTGCGGTGGCGTCCGGGTCCTGGTGGGCCCCCCGGTCTTCAAAACCGGTGAGGCCGAGCATCTCGGCCTGGCGGGTTCGATTCCCGTCCGCCACCGCCAACCAGCGGCAGCCGATGCCGCGTCACGAGGAGGGGCTGTGGACCACGTCGATCCCCGGCGCCTGATACCCCGCACGAACGACCTGCTGGCGCTGCCGGCCGTCCGCGAGGCCCGCAGCCGGCTCAGCGAGCCGGTGGTCCGCGACCTCGTCCGCGACGCCCAGGAGAAGGCGCGGCGCGGCGACATCGCCCCGGGACAGGTGGAACCAGCCGTGCTCGCAGCCGTCGCCGCCCGCAGCGCGACCACCCTGCGGCCGGTCCTGAACGCGACGGGCGTCATCGTCCACACCAACCTCGGCCGGGCCCCCCTGTCCGCCGCTGCCGTCGACGCCCTCGTCGCAGCCAGCGGCTACGTCGATGTCGAGCTGAACCTCGCCGACGGCCGGC
Organism: Sinomonas sp. RB5; assembly: GCF_054063535.1. Classification (NCBI taxonomy): domain Bacteria; kingdom Bacillati; phylum Actinomycetota; class Actinomycetes; order Micrococcales; family Micrococcaceae; genus Sinomonas; species Sinomonas sp. RB5. The sequence goes on along the minus strand of NZ_JBSSGJ010000004.1, from coordinate 239,128 downwards.
GCTCGCGGCGCGGCGCCGGCGCCCGGGCTGCCCTGCTCGCCGCCTGTCCCGCCGCCGAGGACGCCCTGGTGGTCAACAACGGCGCCGCGGCGCTGGTCCTTGCCACCACGGCCCTCGCCGCCGGCCGGGAAGTGGTGGTGAGCCGGGGCGAGCTGGTGGAGATCGGCGCAGGCTTCCGGCTCCCGGACCTGATCGAGTCGACCGGCGCCGTGCTCCACGAGGTGGGCACGACCAACCGGACGCACCTGCGCGACTACGCCGACGCCCTCGGACCCGCCACGGGCTGTGTCCTCAAGGTCCACCCGAGCAACTTCCGGGTCGAGGGATTCACCTCCGCCGTCGGCCTCGAAGAGCTGAAGTCGTTGACGGCCGCGGACGGGATACCGCTCGTGGCCGACCTGGGCAGCGGGCTGCTGGCCCCCGACCCGCACCTGCCGCATGAGCCCGACGCGGCCACCGCGCTGGCCAGCGGGGCCGACGTCGTCATCGCCAGCGGCGACAAGCTGCTCGGCGGCCCCCAGGCGGGGCTGCTCCTGGGCCGCAGGGACATCATCGAGCGGCTGTCCCGCCACCCCCTCGCCCGGGCCGTCCGCGCCGACAAGCTCTCCCTCGCCGCCCTGGAGGCGACCGTCGCTGGCGGGGCGCCCCCGGTCGTCCAGGCGCTGCACGCCGACATCGGAACGCTGCAGCGCCGCACCGAGAGGCTCGCCGCAGCCCTCGGAGTGCCTGTCGTGGCGCACGCCGGCCGGGTCGGGGGCGGCGGCGCCCCCGGCTTCGCACTGCCCGGCTGGGCGCTCCGGCTTCCTGAGGGACTCGCGGGCCTCCTGCGCACCGGCGACCCCGCCGTGCTGCCGCGCGTCCACAGCGGCTCCTGCCTGCTCGACCTGCGGTGCGTCCCCGAGGGCGACGACGATCGGATCCTCGAGGCGGTGCGGAAGGCCCTGGCAGCCCTCGGCGCCGCGGACGCAGGCGCGGCGGGCTGAGACGTGCACGTCGTCGCCACGGCCGGACACGTCGACTCCGGCAAGAGCACCTTGGTGCGCGCCCTGACCGGCATGGAGCCGGACCGCTGGGAGGAAGAACGCCGCCGTGGGCTGACCATTGACCTCGGCTACGCCTGGACCGCCCTGCCGTCCGGGCTGGATGTCGCCTTCGTGGACGTCCCCGGGCATGAACGCTTCCTCGGCAACATGCTGGCCGGGATCGGGCCGGCGCCCGTGGTCTGCTTCGTCGTCGCCGCCGACGAGGGCTGGCAGGCGCAGTCCGACGATCACCGGGACGCCGTCGCCGCGCTGGGCATCGAGCACGGGATCCTGGTCCTCAGCCGGGCGGACCGCGCGTCCGACCAGCGGATCGGCGACGTGCTCGCACGGGCCCGGACGGAGCTGGCCGGGACCGGCCTGCGGGACGCCCCCGCGGTGACGGTGTCCGCCGTCGAGGGCGCCGGCCTGGCCGAACTCCGGACCGCCCTCGATGGCGTGCTGGCCGGCGTCCCGGCACCGAGCACGTCCGGCCGGGTCCGGCTGTGGGTGGACCGGTCCTTCACCATCACCGGTTCGGGCACCGTGGTGACCGGAACACTGGGTGCGGGAACGCTGGCCCAGGGCGACCGGCTCCAGCTGCTCGGGCACGCCGGTCCGCGGGCCGTCGCCGTGCGCGGCCTCCAGAGCCGCGACACCTCATGCACCTCGGTAGGGCCAGTCAGCCGGGTGGCGCTGAATCTGCGCGACATCGCTGCCGCGGACATCCGCCGAGGGGACGCACTCGTGACGCCGGACGCGTGGCCCACCACCGGGGTGCTGGGCATCCAGCGGAGCACGGGCGTGGCCTACACCGACGTGCCGGAGCAGCTCATGGTGCACGTCGGCACCGCCTCCGTGCCGGCGCGGCTGCGTCCCTTCGGCCCCGACCACGCCCGGCTCGTCCTCGACAGGCGCCTGCCGCTCGTGCTGGGGGACCGCCTGGTGCTGCGTGATCCGGGGAGCCGCTCGGTGCTGGGCGGCGCCCGGGTCCTCGACGCCGACCCCCCGGCCCTGCGGCGGCGCGGTGACGGCGCCCAGTGGGCGCAGCGGCTCGCGGGCATGGATCCGGCAGGGGATGTGCTGGGCGAAGTGGCGGCCCGCGGAGCGGTGGAGGCACAGCATCTCCGTCGGCTCGGGCTGCTGGCCGACGACGACGCCGAGGCGCCCTCGGGCGTGGAGGTCCTCGGCGGCTGGTGGGTGCATGCTCCCGTGCTCCACGCGTGGCAGCAGCGGCTCCGCACCGCGGTCGAGGCGCTGCAGGATCGGGATCCCCTGGCGCCGGGCCTGTCCATGGGCGCGGCCCGCGACCTGCTCGCGCTGCCCGATGAGAGGCTGCTCCCGCCGGTCGTCCACGGGGCGGGCCTGGAGCAGGACGGCGGGCACCTCCGGCTGCCCGGGAGCGACCGCAACCTCGGCGCAGCCGAAGCGGCCATCGCCGAGCTGGAGCGCCGACTGGCGGCCCAGGCGTTCAGCGCACCTGAAGCGGACGAGCTGGCCGCGCTGGGCCTCGGCGTCCGGGAGCTTGCTGCCGCCGAGCGTGCCGGCCGCGTGCTGCGGCTGCGCGACGGGGTGGTCCTCCTGCCCACGGCTCCCGCCATGGCGATGCGCACCCTGGCGCGGCTGGAACAGCCCTTCACCACGAGCCAGGCACGCCAGGCGCTCGGCACCACGCGCCGGACCGCGATTCCGCTCCTCGAGCACCTCGATGCGCGCGGCTGGACCCGGCGCCTGGATGCCGGTCACCGCACGGTGGTCCGCTGACCCGGAGGACCCGGGTCCGGGCCGCGGTCCCAGCTGCCCCTCCGTCGAAAGGGCCGGCGAGGTCCCGGAGTCCTTCGGCCCTTGAGCCGGCGCGGGCCGCGGCGGACCATGGCCGCATGGCACACGACAACGCCCCTGCCCATCAGCACCGGGCCTTTTCAGACGACCGCGAGGCGCTCAGCGCCATCGAGGAGCACCACGGGCAGATGCTCCGGCGCGGCAGCGCGCTCGCCGACGCGCTCGTCGCGGCCGTCGCCGCGGGCGACGCCGGCGCAGCCTACGACGAGAAGGCCAACCTCGTCGGGTGGTGCGAGGACGAGCTCATCCCGCACGCCGTGGCCGAGGAGGGCCCGCTCTACGGGCAGGCCCGCCAGACGGCGGAGGCGCACCTCCTCGTGGAAGGGATGCTCCTGGACCACCAGACGATCATCGGCCTCGTCGAGGAGCTCCGCGAGGCGGAGGGGGCCCGGGCGGCGGCCCTGGGCACCGCGATTGCCCGGGCGTTCGCCCTGCACCTGAGGAAGGAGAACGAGCTCCTCTTCCCCTTCATCGCCGCGAACCCGGCCCTGTCCCTCGCCGAGGCGGTCGCAGGCCTCGAGGCACTGGTCGGGGAGTAGCCCGCGGTGAGCCGGGCGCCGGCCCGTGGACCGGGCTGAGTCCATTCAGATGCGGAGCGTGTGCACTCGGAGGCACGCGTTGCTGTACCGTGTCCGCCGTCACAGGAGATGGGCAGGGTACGAGGAGCGACGATGGCCACGACAGCGGAGGAATCGACCGCGGGGGAATCGACCACGGCACCAGCCGGCTGCCGCGCTGCAGAGGCGGAGGGGAATGCCGGCCCGCGAAGGCCGCCCGTGGCGTCCTTCTCCGCCGTCATGGCAGGCTTCATCGCGGTCGCGGTCTCCTACGCGGGCCCGATGGTCGTGGTCCTCCAGGCGGCCACGGCCGCACATCTGAGCGCGGAGCTGACGGCATCGTGGGTGGGCTCGATCGCGATCGCCAGCGGAGTCACGCGCATCGTGCTGAGCGTGGCCACCCGGCAGCCCGTGGTGGTCGCGTGGTCCGTGCCCGGCGCAGCGCTGCTGCTCACCGCCCTGGGCCGCTACCCGTACTCCGACGCGCTCGGGGCGTACGTCGTCGCAGCCGCCGCGGCGCTCGTGCTCGGGGCGCCCGGATGGTTCGGGAAGATCATGGAGGCCGTGCCGCAGCCGGTCGTGGCCGCTGTGCTGGCCGGTGTCCTGCTCCCCTTCGTGCTCAAGGCGAGCAGCGCTGTCGTGGAGGCGCCCGTCGTGGGCGGCGGTCTCGTCCTCGCCTTCCTGCTCGGCCGCAGGTACCTTCCCCGCTACGCGGTGCTCGCCGCGCTCGCCGCGGGAGCCCTGCTCGCCGCGGCGACGGGCGCAGTGCGGATGCCGAGCCTCACCTGGGACTTCTCCGGCCCCGTATGGACGACGCCGACCTTCGGCCTCCCGGCGGTCGTCGGCATCTCCGTGCCGCTGCTCGTCGTGACGATGGCGGGACAGAACGCCCCGGGCCTGGCGATGATGCGCCAGCTCGGGTACGACGCCGGGCACAGGACCATGATCGGAGGCGCATCGCTCGCCTGGCTGCTCTCGGCTCCCTTCGGCGCCCACGGGATCAACCTTGCAGCCATCACCGCGGGGATCTGCGCGGGCCGCGAGGCCCACGAGGACCCGGCGCGCCGCTACATCGCAGGTGTCTCGTGCGGCGCCTTCTACATCCTGTTCGGCCTCTTCAGCACCACGGCAGTGGCCCTTGTCGCCGCGGTCCCCGGTGCGCTCCTGACGTCCCTGGCGGGGGTCGCGCTCCTCGCCGCGACCCAGGGCGCGATCGTCGATGCCCTCGGGCGGCACGGCGGCGGGGGCAGGGCGACGCCGCACGCGGCCGAGGCCGCCATGGTCACGCTGGCCGTCACGGCGTCCGGGGTGAGCGCACTCGGGATCGTCGCCCCGTTCTGGGGCCTCGTGGCAGGCACCGTGGCGTACGCCGCGCTGGGGATGTTCAGGCGGCAGCGGCCGCGAAGTGCGCCTCGATGAGCTCGCGCAGCCCATCGCGGCAGCCGCCGCAGCCGGTCCCGGCCCTCGTCTTCCGCGAGATGTCCTCGACGGTCGAGCACCCGTTGCCGACCGCCTCCTGCACCTCCCCGCGGCTCACTCCGGCGCACCGGCACAGCGTGGCCTCAGGGCCGGTCCCTGCCGCCGAGGGGCCTCCGGCGAGGGCGGCCTCCGGGCCGTCCAGGCGCAGGATGACGGACCGGTCGGCGGGCAGCTCCGCGCCTGACTCGAACAGCAGTGTGAGCTCCGCCGCCGCCCGGGGCATGCCGAGGGCCACGAAGCCGACGAGCACCCCGGCGCGGGTGGCCATCTTCACGTAGGCCCCGTGCTCCGGGTCCGACCACAGGGAGACCTGCAGCGGCGGGGGCCCGGACTCGCCCGCGGCGTTCTCGAGCGAGAAGGCATCCCACGGGTCTGCAGCCACGGCCCCGGCGAGTGCGAGGTTCACGCCGCGGGCCTTGAGCAGGATGACCGGGGCCCGCTCCGGGCCCAGGGGCGCGGGCGCGGGCTCGCCCAGGAGCTCGCTGCGGAAGCGGGCGGCGAGCCAGTCTGCGTGGCGCCACCCCGGGGCGAGGAGTCCGCTCGGGGCCTTCTCGCCGGGCTGGGCGCAGTCGCCGATCGCGAAGACATGCTCGGTGTGCAGGGCCCGCAGTCCCTCGTCCACGAGGACCCCGGCGCCGACCGCGAGGCCCGCGCCCTCTGCGAGCTCCGTCCTGGGGCGGGCCCCGCACGCGAGGACCAGGAGGTCGCCGTCGATGGCCGAGCCGTCGTCGAGCAGCAGGGCACGGAAGGCCCCCTCGGGGCCGGTCTCGAGGCCGGTCGAGCGTGCGTTGCCGGCGACCCGGACGCCCTGGCGGCGCAGGGCCGCGGCGAGTGTGGCCCCGCCGGCGGCGTCGATCGTGCGGCCGAGCGGCCGGTCCCCGTGGTGGACCACGGTGACGGTGGCGCCCTCCTCGCTCGCCGCGAGTGCCGCCTCGAGGCCGAGCACGCCCCCGCCGAGGACCACGATCCTGCGGCGTCCCTCGACCGCGGAGGCCAGCCGCGCGGCGTCGTGCACGTCGCGGAGCGCCGTGACGCCCGGGGGGAGGACGGGATGCAGCGGGTCCGGGTTGAGCCCCGTGAGGTTGGGCACCACGGCGCGGGCGCCGGTGGCCAGGACCAGCCGGTCGTAGGCGAGCCCGGTGCCGTCGGCGAGACGGACCGCCCGCCGGGACCGGTCCACCCGGGCCACCCGGGTGCCGGTCAGCACGCGCACGCCGTCCCGGGCGAGCTCCTCCGGGTCGGCGAGGGCCATGGCCCCCAGAGCCGTCCGGCCCACGCCGAGGTCCGCGATGAGCACCCGGTTGTAGGCGGGGAGCTCCTCCTCGCCGACCACGGTGAGCTCGAGCGCCCCGGCCGCCACGGCGGGCCGGAGCTCGTCGACGAAGCGCGCGGCGACGGGGCCGAAGCCGACGACGACGATGCGGGGCCGGGCGGGCGCGGAGCCCGCCGGGCACTGGGCCGGGGCAGTCATCGCGAGGCCTCCCTCGGGGGCACGGGGACGGGGACAGGGACCGGGGTGGGCGCGGGCGGCGCGGCCGTGACCGTGGTTCCGGGCTGGGGCGCGTCCCGCGGCAGGGGCGCCACGAGCACGCTCGTGGTCTTGAACTCGGGCATCCCAGAGATCGGGTCGGTGCGCTGCTCGGTCACGCGGTTCGCCGTTGCGGTGCCCGGGAAGTGGAACGGGACGAACACGGTGTCCGGCCGCACCTCGGAGGTCAGCCGTGCTCGGCAGCGCACCTCCGGGGCGCCCGTCCGGGGGCCAGACGCGGTGGGACCGGCGCGGCGGACGGTGACCCACGCGCCGTCGGCAATCCCGAGGCGGGCGGCCGAGGCGGGGTGGATGTCCAGGCTCGCCTCGGGGCGGGCGGCCGCGAGCGAGGCGACCCGCCGGGTCTGCGCCCCGGACTGGTAGTGCTCGAGCAGCCTGCCGGTCGCGAGCTGGAACAGCGATGGATCCCGCGGGGCGGCGGCGCCCGCCTCGGCGCCCGCGGGCGTCCGGGGCCGCACGGGCACGATCCTCGCCCGGCCGTCCGGGTGGGCGAAGCGTTCGAGGAAGAGCCGCGGCGTTCCCGGCGACCCCGCGCCCTCGGGCGCTGCGCTTTCGGGCGCCGCGCCCTCGGGCGCTGCCGGGCACGGCCAGTGCAGCGCCTCTCCGGCGTCCAGCCGCTCGTAGGTGATGCCCGAGTAGTCCGCCGGGCCGCCGGCCGAGGCGGCGCGGAGCTCCTCGAAAACCGCGCGCGGGTCCTCGGGGAAGGCAGACGGCGCGCCGAGCAGGGCCGCGAGCCGGTGCATGATCCACAGCTCGCTGCGGGCCCCGGCAGGCGGCTCGGCGGCGCGGCGCCGCCGGAGCACCCGGCCCTCGAGGTTGGTCATGGTGCCCTCCTCCTCGGCCCACTGGAGCACGGGGAGCACGAGGTCGGCCTCGCGGGCGGTCTCGGAGAGGAAGAAGTCGCAGACCACGAGGAAGTCCAGCGACCGCAGCGCGGCCCGCACGGCCGTCGCATCGGGGGCGGAGACCACGAGGTTCGCCCCGTGCACGAACAGGCAGCGGACGCCGCCGGCGTTCTTCTGTCCGACCGGGTCCTCAGAGGCCGGCTTGCCGAGGGAGGCCAGGAGTTCGACGGCGGGCAGCCCGGGCCCGGGGATGCTCGCCTCGGGCACGCCCCAGACCCGGGCCAGGTGCGCGCGGGCGGCGGGGTCGGTGATCTTGCGGTAGCCCGGGAGCTGGTCGGACTTCTGGCCGTGTTCGCGGCCGCCCTGGCCGTTCCCCTGGCCCGTGAGCGTGCCGTAGCCGCCGCGCGGGGAGCCGGGCAGGCCGAGCAGGAGCGCGAGGTTGATCGCGGCCGTCGCCGTGTCGGTGCCGTCGGCGTGCTGCTCGACGCCCCGGCCCGTGAGGATGTAGCACGAGCCGGTCCGCGCGGAGTGGGCGAGGCGCCGGGCCGTCTCGCGGAGCAGGGTGGCCGGGACCCCCGTGGCCGCCTGCACCCGCTCGGGCCACCACGGCGCGACGGAGCGGGCGAGCGCCTCGGGCCCCTCGCCGGGGGCCGCGGCGGCCACGCGCTCTGCCAGGTAGTCGCGCGCCGCGAGCCCCTCGGCGAGGACCACGTGGGCGAGGCCCAGGAGGAGCACCAGGTCGGTGTGCGGGGCGGGCTGGAGGTGCAGGCCCGCGCCGTCGTCCGTGAGCGCCGCGGTGGCGGAGCGGCGCGGGTCGACGACGATCAGGCCGCCCGCCGCCCGGGCCCCGGCGAGGTGGGCCACGAACGGGGGCATGGTCTCGGCCACGTTCGAGCCGAGCAGGAGCACCGTGTCCGCCCCGGCGAGGTCCGCCACCGGGAAGGGCAGCCCCCGGTCGAGCCCGAAGGCCCGGTTGCCGGCCGCCGCGGCCGAGGACATGCAGAACCGGCCGTTGTAGTCGATCCGTGAGGTTCCGAGGGCGATCCGGGCGAACTTCCCCAGCAGGTAGGCCTTCTCGTTGGTCAGCCCGCCCCCGCCGAAGACGCCCACGGCGTCCTTCCCGTGCCGGGCCTGCGCGCGCCGCACCTCCGCCGCCACCCGTTCGAGGGCGGCGTCCCAGCTCACGGGGCGGAGCCCGCCGTCGTCCGCCCGCATCAGCGGCCCGGTGAGCCGGCCCGGGTGGGCCAGGAGCTCTGCGGAGGTCCACCCCTTCCGGCACAGCCCTCCCCGGTTCGTGGGGAAGTCGCGGCCGGCGACCTCTGGGACGGCGGACGCCGCGCCGGGGGTGCTGAGGCTCATCGCGCACTGCAGCGCGCAGTAGGGGCAGTGGGTCGGGACGGCCGGTCCCGCGGTGGCCTGGCTCATGCGCCCGCCTGGGCCACGAGGGACCCGCGGCGGAGGTAGCAGGCCCAGCACACGGCGAGCATGAGCGCGTAGGCCGCGACGAACCCCAGGAAGGCCGGGACGTAGGATCCCGTGGCGGCGCTTGAGGCGCCCAGCAGCTGGGGGATCACGAAGCCGCCGTAGGCGCCGACCGCGGAGATGAGGCCGAGGGCGGCGGAGGCGAGGCGGGCGGTGTGCGACGCCGGCGCGCCGCCTCGGGCGGCCCGGCTCGCCCTGGCGAAGATCACCGGGATCATGCGGTAGGTGGACCCGTTGCCGATGCCGCTAGCAGCGAACAGCACGAGGAACAGGGCGAGGAAGAGCCAGAAGCTCGCCAGCGGGAGCGTCGCGACGAGGGCAATCGTGGCCGCCGCCATCACCGCGAACGAGGCGACGGTGATCCGCGCCCCGCCGAAGCGGTCCGCGAGCCTGCCGCCGTAGGGGCGGGACAGGGAGCCGACGAGGGGGCCCAGGAACGCGAGGGAGAGCGCGGCCGGCACGCCCGCGGCGCTCACGGTGAAGACCGAGTACGCGGGGAAGATGTCGTGGATGAGCTTCGGGAAGACGCCGCTGAAGCCGATGAACGAGCCGAAGGTGCCGATGTAGAGGAGGGCCACGACCCACAGGTGCGGCTCCTTCAACGCGGCGAGCGAGCCCGCGAGGTCACCCTTGGCATTGGCGAGGTTGTCCATCCGCCCCAGCGCCCCGAACGCGGCGACGAGGACGAGCGGAACCCACATGAGCCCCGCGACGGCGAGCGTCGAGCCGGCCTTGCCCGTGGCGGCGGCTCCGCTGGCCACGAAGGCGGCCAGGCTCACCGCCAGCGGGACGGCGAGCTGGGCGACCGCGGCACCGAGGTTGCCGCCGGCCGCATTCAGACCCAGCGCCCAGCCCTTCTCCCGAGCCGGGAAGAAGAAGGTGATGTTCGCCATCGAACTCGCGAAGTTGCCCCCGCCGACCCCGGCCAGCCCCGCCACCGTGAGCATGAGCCAGAAGGGTGTCGCGGGGTTGGACACGCACGCCGCGAGGCCGAGCGTGGGGATGAGGAGCAGGAGCGCGGAGACGACCGTCCAGTTGCGTCCGCCGAAGCGGGACACCGTGAACGTGTAGGGGATGCGGAGCGTGGCGCCGACCAGGCTCGGCATCGAGATGAGCCAGAACGTCTGGGAGGTGTCGAAGCGGAATCCGGCCGCGGGCAGCGAGACCACCACGATGGACCACAGCTGCCAGACGACGAAGCCGAGGAACTCGGCGAGGATGGACCAGCGCAGGTTCCTGCGGGCCACCGCCCGCCCCTCCGACTCCCACTGGGCCGTGTCCTCGGGGTTCCAGTGCTCGATCCAGCGCCCGCGGCGGACATCGAGCCGGAGGCTCTGGGGTGCCGGGCTCTGGACTCCCGGCGCCGGGGCGGGCGTGGTGGTCGATTCGGTGCTCATGGGTCCTCCTGAGACGGGGGAGTGGGCTTCTCTGGATCGCCTTCCACGCTAGGAACGCGGCGTTTCGGCCAGCATCCAGGGCCGTTAACACGCCGTGACATCTCCCTCTCACCGGTCGCGGCGCCGCCGTGAGTTCCGGAAGGGGCCAGAAGGTATCCGGGAACGCGGACTCGGTTCCGTCTCGCGATGTGGACCGCTTGTCCGTTGGGTGGACGGCGCGGGCATAGGATGGCTTGTACTCAATCCCAGGACCGGAAGTCAATCCTCGGTCCAGCATGTGAAAGCGATGCCATGTCCACCACATCTGCGGTGACGGAGCCCTCGGCCGCACAGTCGGCCAACACGAAGGGCCGAGTCATCTTCTCGAGCCTCATCGGCACGACCATCGAGTTCTTCGACTTCTACGCGTACGCGACGGCGTCCGTGCTCGTGTTCCCGAAGCTCTTCTTCCCGAACGCCACCGACATCAACGCCATCCTGTCCTCGTTCGCGATCTTCGGCGTCGCATTCGTCGCGCGCCCGGTCGGCTCGATCGTGTTCGGCCACTTCGGCGACAAGCTCGGGCGCAAGGGCACCCTCGTCGCATCGCTGGTCACGATGGGCCTCGCGACCTTCCTCATCGGCCTCCTCCCGCCGGCGACGACGCCCGGCTGGGTGGTGCTCGCCCCGCTGCTGCTCGTGGTGTTCCGCTTCCTCCAGGGGCTCGCCCTCGGCGGCGAATGGTCCGGGGCGGCGCTCCTGGCCACCGAGAACGCCCCCGCGAACAAGCGCGCCGTGTGGGGCACCTTCCCGCAGCTCGGCGCCCCGATCGGCTTCATCATCGCCAACGTCATGTACGTGGTCATGAACAGCTTCCTCACCGCGAAGCAGTTCGAGGACTTCGGCTGGCGCATCCCCTTCCTGTTCAGCATCATCATGGTCGCGATCGGCCTCTACGTGCGCCTCAAGCTGGTCGAGAGCACCTCGTTCAAGAAGGTTCTCGAGGAGGAGAAGGTCGCCAAGGTCCCGCTCGCGGCGACGTTCCGCCACCACTGGCGCGCGGTCATCGCCGGCACGTTCATCATGCTGGCGACGTACGTGCTCTTCTACCTGACCACGAGCTTCACGCTCACCTACGGCACGGCGACGGACAAGGTCGAGGTGGCCCGCGCCGCCGCCCAGAAGGCCGGCAAGCCGTTCGACGCGTCCGCGTTCGTCCCCGGCCTCGGGATCGACCGCGGCCTGTTCCTGTGGATGCTCATCATCGGCGTCGTGTTCTTCGGCATCTTCACCGTGGTCTCCGGGCCGCTCGCGGAGAAGTATGGCCGCCGCCGGTTCCTGCTCTGGGTCACCGGCCTCATCTTCGCCTTCGGCCTGGCCTGGGGCCTCATGTTCGGGCCCGGCACCGGCGCCGCGATGGTCGGGCTGATCGTGGGCTTCACCCTCATGGGCGCGACGTTCGGGCCGATGGCCGCGATCCTGCCCGAGCTCTTCCCCGCCAACGTCCGCTACACGGGTTCCGCGATCGCGTACAACCTCTCCTCGGTCCTCGGTGCGGCGCCGGCCTCGTTCGTCGCGATCGCCCTGTGGCAGTTCGGCAAGGGCAGCACGGTGTGGGTCGGCGTGTACCTGGCACTCGCCGCCGTCCTGACGTTCGTGGCGCTCCTGCTGACCAAGGAGACCCGCGACGCCGAGTTCGAGGACAACGTCTCGGCCTAGAGACCTGACCCCGGGTCCCGAAAGACGTGACCCCGCGTCCAGGAAAGGTGACCCCGCGTTGGAATTCCAGCGCGGGGTCACCTCTTGGGCGACGCGGGGTCATGTCTCTCGCGACGCGGGGTCAGTCCTCGATCGTGGCGATGACCGCGCCCGCGCCGACCGTCTGCCCCGGCTCCGCGGTGAGCCCGCGGACGGTGCCGGCCTTGTGCGCGGTGAGCGGCTGCTCCATCTTCATGGCCTCGAGCACGACGACGAGATCGCCTTCCGCGACCACGTCGCCGTCCGCGACGGCCACCTTGACGATCGTGCCCTGCATCGGGGCGGTGAGCGCGTCGCCGCCGGCCGCGGTGGCCGCGGAGCCGCGCGCCGTGCGGGCCTTCTTCTTGGGCTTGGCCGCCCGCCCGGTGCCGAGGGACAGCGAGCCCGGGATCGTCACCTCGAGCCGCTTGCCGCCCACCTCGACGACGACGCTCTGCCGCGCCCCGTCGTCGTCCGCGCCGTCAGCGGCAGCCGGACCACCGGCGTACGGCGGGATGGTGTTGTCGAACTCCGTCTCGATCCAGCGGGTGTGGATGGAGAACGGGCCCTCCTCGGGCGCGAACGCGGGATCGCGCACCACGGCGGCGTGGAACGGCACGACCGTGGGCATGCCGGTGATGACCAGCTCGTCGAGGGCCCGGCGCGCCCGCTGGAGCGCCTGGGCGCGGCTGGAGCCGGAGACGATGAGCTTGGCGAGCATGGAGTCGAAGTTGCCGGAGATGACCTCGCCGGCCTCGATGCCCGAGTCGACGCGCACGCCCGGGCCCGTCGGGTAGCGCAGCGTCTCGACGGTCCCGGGGGCGGGCATGAAGCCGCGGCCCGGGTCCTCGCCGTTGATGCGGAACTCGAACGAGTGGCCGCGGACCTCGGGGTCGTCGTAGCCGAGTTCCTCGCCGCGGGCGAGCCGGAACTGCTCGCGCACGAGGTCCAGGCCCGTGACCTCCTCGGACACGCAGTGCTCGACCTGGAGGCGGGTGTTGACCTCGAGGAAGCTGATGGTCCCGTCCTGGCCCACGAGGAACTCGCACGTCCCCGCGCCGAGGTAGCCGGCCTCCTTGAGGATGGCCTTCGAGGACTCGTACAGGCGCTTGGTCTGCTCCTCGCTCAGGAACGGCGCCGGCGCCTCCTCCACGAGCTTCTGGTTGCGGCGCTGCAGCGAGCAGTCGCGGGTCGAGACGACGACCACGTGACCCGTCGAGTCTGCGAGGCACTGCGTCTCGACGTGGCGCGGGGCGTCCAGGAAGCGCTCGATGAAGCACTCGCCGCGGCCGAACGCCGCGGTCGCCTCGCGCACGGCGGACTCGAACAGCTCGGGGATCTCCTCGAGCGTGCGCGCCACCTTGATGCCGCGGCCGCCGCCGCCGTAGGCGGCCTTGATGGCGACGGGCAGGCCGAACTCCCGGGCGAACGCGAGGACCTCGTCCGCTGATTCGACCGGGTCCGCCGTGCCGGGGACCAGCGGGGCGCCGACCTTCTCGGCGATGTGGCGCGCGCGCACCTTGTCGCCGAGCGCGGCGATGGCATCGGGGGAGGGACCGATCCACGTCAGGCCCGCGTCGATGACGCGCTGGGCGAAGTGGGCGTTCTCCGACAGGAAGCCGTAGCCGGGGTGGACGGCGTCGGCCCCGGAAGCGCGGGCGGCGTCGAGGATCTTGTCCATCACGAGGTAGGACTCGGCCGCGGTGGTGCCGCCCAGCGCGAAGGCCTCGTCCGCGAGGCGCACGTGCAGGGCGTCCCGGTCGGGGTCGGCGTAGACGGCGACCGAGGCGATGCCCTCGTCGCGGGCCGCGCGGATGACGCGGACGGCGATCTCGCCGCGGTTGGCGACGAGCACCTTCGTGATGGGCTTGGTGGCAGCGCTGAGGGACAAGGCATCTCCGTTCTGTACTGCGGGAAGCCTAGCGCCGACTTGGTGGAATCGCCCATATTGGTGGCGGATTCCGTGCGTAGCGGGCCGATCCTTTGTAGGGGACCTACAAAGTCAGCGGTCGACGGCGGCCGCCCACCAATCCGTGAGGCGCACCCCCGCGCTGGCCAGGAGGGCGCGCAGGGTCGAGACGGACAGGCCCACCACGGCGTGCGGGTCGCCGTCCACCCGGGACAGGAACGCGCCGCCGAGACCGTCGATCGTGAACGAGCCGGCGCAGTGGAGCGGCTCGCCCGTCGCCACGTAGGCCTCGATCTCCTCGGGGCGCATCTCGGCGAACTCCACGCCCGCCGAGGCGAGCTCGCCGCGCCCGGGCCACGCGCCGCCGTCGTGCGCCCCGGAGTCGCCGCGGGCGGGCGTGTGCTCGGTGCGGCAGTCGATGAGCCAGTGGCCGGTGTGCAGGACGCCCGCGCGGCCGCTCATGGCCGCGAGCCGCTCGCGGGCCACCTCGGCGGTGTAGGGCTTGCCGAGGGCCTGGCCGTCGAGCTCGAAGACCGAGTCGCAGCCGAGCACGAGGGTGCCCGCGGCCGCGGGCAGGGCGGCGACGGCCTCGGCCTTGGCGCGCGCCAGGAGCAGCGCGGTGTCAGCAGGGGTTGCCTCGGGGTGCCCCGCGGCCACGGCGACCTCGTCCACGTCGGAGACGAGGATCCGGTGCGGGACGCCGGCCTCCTCGAGGAGCTTGGTCCGGGCGGGGGACTTGGACGCGAGGATGAGCGTGGGCGGGGCCGGTGGAGCTGTGTGGACGGTCACGACGCACAGCCTATCCCTGCCGCGCGGGCCGCCCGGGCGTCCGGGAACGCAGGACGGCCCCGGCACGGGACGCGTGCAGGGGCCGCCGCGGCCGGGTGCGGTCAGCGGGCCACGGGTTCGGGCTCGCCCTCGTCGCTGCGCTCCGGTGCCGCCACGCGCTCGAGCTTGGCGCCCTCGATGTCCAGGTCCGGCAGGATCCGCGCGAGCCAGCGCGGCAGCCACCAGGCCGCGGTGCCGAGGAGGCGCATGACGGCGGGCACGAGGGTCATGCGGACCACGAACGCGTCCAGCAGCACGCCGAGCGCGAGCCCGAAGCCGAGCGGCCGGACCATCGTCAGGTGGCTGAAGATGAAGCCCGCGAACACGCTGACCATGATGATTGCGGCGGCGGTGATCACCCGTGCGGCGTGGTGGAAGCCGGTCCGGACGGCCAGGTGCGCCTCGACGCCGTGGGCGTAGGACTCGCGGATGCCGGAGGTGATGAAGACCTGGTAGTCCATCGCGAGGCCGAACAGGATGCCGATGAGCAGGATGGGCATGAAGCTCAGGACCGCCCCCGGGTGGGTGACGTCGAAGACCGGGCCGAGCCAGCCCCACTGGTACACGGCGACGACCGCGCCGAACGCGGCGCCGAGCGAGAGCAGGAACCCGCCGGTGGCCAGCAGCGGCACGAGGAGCGAGCGGAACACGAGCAGGAGCAGGATGAAGGACAGCCCCACGACGATCGTCAGGTACGGCGGCAGGGCGTCGGCGAGCTTGGAGGAGACGTCCACGTTGGCCGCCGTCTGCCCCGTGAGGCCGATCGTCACGCCCGTGCTCGCCTGGATGTCGGCGCCCTTGGCGCGCAGGTCGTGGACCACCTGGACGGTGCTCGCGCTCGCCGGCCCCTCCTTCGGGATCACCTGGAAGACCGCGATCCGGCGGTCCGGGCTGACCGTGCCGGGCACGGCCGCGACCACGCCGGGGACCGAGCGGAGCTGGTCGGCGACGTCGTACTCCTTGGCCTGGACGGCGCTCGCGTCGAGGCCGGGCGGGAGGTCGCCGACCACGATGATGGGCCCGGTCATGCCCCCGCCGAAGTACTTCCCCGTGGCGTCGTAGGCCTTGAACGCGGTCGAGTCCACCGGCTCCGAGCCGCCGTCTGGGAGGGCGAGCCGCAGCTGCGCCGCGGGGACCGCGAGGACCGCGAGCAGCACGACAGCGCCCAGCACCGAGACCCACGGGTGCCGGGTGACCCAGGCGCCCCAGCCGCGGTTCGCCTTCTCGAGGTCCGTCCGCGCCTCCTCCTCGGCGTGGCCCGCCTTCGCGTTCTCCGCGAGGGCCTTGGCCCAGCGCCGCCGGGAGATGATCCGCCGGCCCGCGAATCCGAGCACCGCGGGCAGCAGGGTGACCGCGACCAGCACGGCCACGGCCACGGTCGCGGCGGCGGCGAGGCCCATGACCGCGAGGAACGGCAGGCCGGGCACCACGAGCGCCGCGAGCGCGATCACCACGGTGAGGCCGGCGAACACGACGGCGTTGCCGGACGTGCCGATCGAGAGCGCCACGGACTCGCGCGGGTCCATGCCGCCGAGCAGCTGGGTGCGGTGCCGGTTGACGATGAAGAGCGAGTAGTCGATGCCCACGGCCAGGCCGAGCATGAGCCCCAGCATCGGGGTCACCGAGCTCATCGAGACCACGCTCGTGAGGGCGAACGTGCCGCCCACGCCGACGGCCACACCGATGAGGGCCATGAGCAGGGGCAGGCCTGCGGCCACGAACGTGCCGAGCATGACGAACAGCACGATCGCCGCGACGGCCACGCCGATGCCTTCGGACGTGCCGAAGATCTGCGAGATGTCCTGCGTGAGCTCCTTGCTCGGGTACGCGTTGACGCCCGCCACGCTCGAGGCGATGGACTGGACGTCCTGCCGTAGCGCGGGGGTGAGGGCATCGGTGGACTTGGTGAACTGGATCGAGGCGATGGCCGCCTTGCCGTCGCTGGAGACGAAGCGCAGGCCCTCGGCCGCGGTGGCCTGGCGCTGGGCGAGGGCGAGCTGGGCCTTGGCGTCGGCCAGCTTGGCGGCGCCCTCGTCGGCCTGCTTCTTCCCGGCGTCATACTGCGCCTGCCCGGCCGCGAGCTGCTGGCGGCCGGCATCGAGCTGGGCCTGGGCCGAGGCGGTGGCCTGGGCGATCGCCGCGGCCGGGAGGCCCTGCGCGGCGAGGGCCTTCTTCTGGGCGTCGAGCTGGGCCTGCCCGGCGTCGAGCTGGGCCCGGGTGGCGTCCAGCTTGGCCTTGGCGGCCTCGAGCTGCGGCGCGCCGGCGGCCAGCTTCGCCTCGTTCGCCTGGATCTGGGCCTTGCCGTCCGCGATCTTCGCGGCCGCGCCGTCGAGCTGGGCCTGCGTGGTGAACGGGTCCGTGACGTTCTGGACGCCGTCGAGGCCCTTGATCTTCGCCAGCGCAGCGCTGAGGTCCCTCTTCTGGGAGTCGGTGAAGGCCGCGTCCGGGGACGTGAAGACCACGGTCGCGCTCCCGCCTGCGGCGGAGGGCAGCTCCGCCTTGAGCTTGTCCAGCATGCGCTGGGTCTCGGTGCCCGGGATCTGGAAGTTGTTGGTCATGCTGCCGTGGAACGCCGCGGCGGAGCCTCCGACCGCCGCGACGATGACGAGCCAGGCGGCGAGGACGAGCCAGCGGCGGTCGTAGGCGAACCTGCCGAGGCGGTAGAGGAGCGAAGCCATGGGCCTTACCTATTCAGAGCGGAACGGACGGGTCGGTGGTGCGCGCGCCGCGGAGCGGACCGGCGGGCGGGCTCAGGGCGCGGCGAAGCCGGTCTTGAGGTGGGTGATCGCGGAGGAGAGCAGGCTGCGGAGCCGGGTGAGGGACGACGGCGAGAGGTCGCCTCCCGATTCGGTCATCCACGTCTCGAGGGCCGCCTTGCCGCAGGAGATGATGCTCCCCGCGAGGGCGGCCACGTAGAGGTCGTCGCCGAGTTCGGGGTGGCGCTCCCTGATCGCCGTGCCGATCTTGTCGGCGCAGTCGTCGAAGGCCTGCAGCTGGAAGCGCGTGAGGGGGTCGTGGCCGGCGGCCACGAGGAACGACTGGGCCATCGGCTCGATGAGGTCGTTGTCGGCCATGCCCGTGAGGACGTGGAGCGCGGATTCGAGGATGGGCTCGTCCGCCGGGCGCTCGCGGAGCTTGCCGAGCGCACGGTCGAGGAAGCCGAAGGTCGGGGCGGCGATGGCCTCCTCGACGCTGCCGAAGTAGTTGAAGAACGTCCGGCGGGAGACGCCGGCGGCGTCGGCGAGCTCCTCGGCCGTGAAGCCGCCGAGCCCACGCGACAGGGCGAGGGACAGCCCCGCGGCGATGATCGATTCGCGGGTCGCGGCCTTGTTCAGCTCGCGGCGCGACGAGGGTTCAGCGGTCACCCCATGACACTACGTGCAAGTTTGCACCCCGTGCAAGTTCTGAAGGCTTGTTGGGGCCGGCCGGGTTCTGCTGGCGATACGCAGGACGCCCTGTCGCGGAGGGGACGGCCCGAGGGCGTCTCCTCCGCGACAGGGCGTCTGGCGCGGCGGAAGGCGGGAGGTCAGCGCGCGGCGGCCAGCTCGCCGTCGTGCGCCTGCTCCACCGAGGCGGTGGCGGACTCGTCCTTGAGCGGGTCGCCGTGGCGCGGGGCGTTGTAGAGCGCCTCGTCGAGGATGCCCTGGCGCTTGGCGACGAGGGTCGGCACGAGGGCCTGGCCCGCGACGTTGACCGCGGTGCGGCCCATGTCCAGGATCGGGTCGATGGCCAGGAGCAGGCCCACGCCGGCCAGGGGCAGCCCCAGCGTCGAGAGGGTCAGCGTCAGCATCACGACGGCGCCGGTGGTGCCGGCGGTCGCGGCCGAGCCGAGGACCGAGACGAGCACGATCAGCAGGTACTGGCTGACGTCCAGGTTGATGCCGAAGAACTGGGCGACGAAGATCGCGGCGACCGCCGGGTAGATCGCGGCGCAGCCGTCCATCTTCGTGGTGGCGCCGAGCGGCACGGCGAAGGACGCGTAGCCCTGCGGCACCCCGAGGTTGCGCTCGGCGACGCGCTGGGTGAGCGGGAGCGTGCCGATCGAGGAGCGGGAGACGAACCCGAGCTGGACCGCCGGCCACACGCCGGAGAAGTACTGCTTCACGGACAGGCCGTGCGACTTCACGAGGATCGGGTAGACCACGAACAGGACGAGCACGAGGCCGGCGTAGATGGCCACGGCGAACTTGCCGAGGGCGCCGATGGTGTCCCAGCCGTAGACGGCGACGGCGTTGCCGATGAGGCCGATCGTGCCGAGCGGCGCGAGGCGGATGATCCACCAGAGCACCTTCTGGATGATCTCGAGGGCCGAGCGGGTGAAGGTCAGGAACGGCTCGGCCTTGGCGCCGACCTTGAGCGCGGCGATGCCCACGGCGATCGCGATGACGAGGATCTGCAGGACGTTGAACGACACGGTCGTGGTGACGGCCCCGCCGTCGCCCGCGGTCGAGCTCGCGCCGAGCCCGAGGAAGTTGTGCGGGAAGAGGCCGGTGAGGAACGCCCACCAGTCACCGCTCTTGCCGGTGTACTTCGCCTGCTGGGTGATGCCCGTCCCGGCGCCCGGCTGGAAGACGACGCCCAGGGTGATGCCGATCAGGACCGCGATGAAGGCGGTGATCGCGAACCACAGCAGGGTGTTCCACGCGAGCTTGGCCGCATTGGAGACCTGGCGGAGGTTGGCGATCGAGCTCACCACGGCGGTGAAGATGAGGGGGACCACGGCGGTCTGGAGCAGGCTGACGTAGCTGCTGCCGATGGTCGCGAGAGTGGCGCCGAGGGCGTTCGGGCTGGCCTTCGTGCTGCCCGTGTACTTCGCGAGGAGGCCGAGGACGAGGCCGACGACGAGTGCGGCGATGATCTGCGGGCCGAACGACGTGGCCCACGTCGGGAGGCGGCGCGGGGTGCGCGCGGTGCTGGTTGAGGTGCTCACCCGTCCACGCTAGGGGCGCAGCTTGTACCATACGAAGCTTGTGTTTCTTCAGATGACGCCCAGTGTGACGGCGCGGCCGGGGGTCGAACCCCGCTGTGCCGCGCCGCCACGCCGTTTTGTTACGCTATTCCCTCAGCCCTTGTGGGATATGTCACGTCGCTTCAGGCGGTCAGGGCGCGCCGGAGGGTGTCCAGGCCGACCGATCCGAGGTTCAGGGCGCGCGTGTGGAATTCCTTGAGGTCGAACTCGCGGCCCTGGGCGGCGGCCTCCGCCTCGAGCTCGCCGCGGACCTGTTCCCACAGCCGCTGCCCCACCTTGTAGGAGGGGGCCTGTCCCGGCCACCCGAGGTAGCGGTTGAACTCGAAGTCGAGCTGGCCCTCGGACACGTCCAGGTTCTGCTTCAGGAACCCATAGCCCTTCTCGGCCGTCCAGGTTCCCGTGCCCCAGCGCTCCGGGACCTCGAGCCCGAGGTGGACGCCGATGTCGAAGACCACGCGCGCTGCGCGCATGCGCTGCCCATCGAGCATGCCCATGCGGTCGCCGGGGTCCGCGAGGTAGCCGAGCTCGTCCATGAGCCGCTCGGCGTACAGCGCCCAGCCCTCGCCGTGGCCGGAGACCCAGCAGATGTTGCGGCGCCAGTCGTTGAGCAGCTCGCGGCGGTACACGGCGGTGGCGCACTGGAGGTGGTGGCCCGGGACGCCCTCGTGGTAGACGGTGCTGGTCTCGGCCCACGTGGTGAAGGTGTCCTCGCCCTCCGGGACGGACCACCACATGCGCCCGGGCCGGGAGAAGTCGTCGGACGGCGCCGTGTAGTAGATCCCGCCGTCCTGCGTGGGCGCGATCATGCACTCGAGCTGGTGCATGGGCCCCACGATCTCGAAGTGGGTGCCGGCGAGGTTCGCCACGGCCCGGTCCGAGAGGTCCTGCATCCAGGCCCGCAGCGCGTCGGTGCCCTTGAGCTGCCGGGCCGGGTCCGCGTTGAGGGCGGCCTTCGCCTCGGCGATGCCCGCGCCGGGCTTGATCTGCTCGGCCACCGCCTCCTGCTCGGCGATGATGCGGTCCAGCTCGGCGACGCCCCAGGCGTACGTCTCCTCGAGGTCGACCGTCGCGCCGAGGAACCGGCGTGACTCGAGGGCGTACCGCTCGCGGCCCACGGCGTCCTCCTCGGGCGCCTGGGGGAGGAGCTCGCCCTCGAGGAAGTCCGCGAGCCCGCGGTACGCCGCGGCCGCGGCCGTGCAGCCGTCGGCGAGGGCGGAGACGACCTCGTCCGGCAGCGCGGCGCCACCGTCGAGCCTTGCGTCCGTGGCGAGCCTGGCGAAGAAGCCGGTGCCGTCTGCGCCGTACTTGCGGCACTGGCCGACGACGACGCGCACCTGCCGCGCCGCCGAGACCTTGCCGTCCGCCGCGGCGGCCCGGAGCGAGGCGACGTAGCCCTCGATGGCCGCGGGGACGTTGGCGGCGCGCCCGGCGATGTGGCGCCAGTGCTCGGCCGTGTCGGCGGGCATGAGGTCGAAGACCGCGCGGATCGACTGCGCCGGCGACTCGATGTTGTTCAGCGTCGCGGCCACCCAGCCGCTCGCGTGCCGCTCGGCGTCGAGGCCCAGGCGCTCCCGCATCGCATCGAGGGTGACCTCGTCGATCTCGTCCTCGGGCGTTGCGGCGTCGAGGGCGCTGAGCGTGTCCCGCACGAGCGCGCTGTGCGCGGCGAGGCCCGCGGGCGAGTAGTCCGGGTACTCCGTCTCGTGGCCCGGGTAGCCGAGCTCGGTCGCCAGGGCAGGGTCGAGGTCGAGCAGCCTGCGGGTGAACTCGTCCGCGATGGCGTCGAGGGCGCTGGGCGTGCGGGTGCCGGAGCTGTGCTGGTTCTGGTGAGTGTTCTGCGTCACCCTCACGAGCCTAGCGCGAGGCGCCGACACGTGAAAGAACCCGTGCACATCTTCCGCCTGTGCCCTGGGCGAGGAGTCACGTACGCACCGTTCAGGAGCCACCTACGCCCCGTTGCGGAGTCACGTACGCACCGTTGAGGAGTCACGTACGCACCGTTGCCGAGTCACGTACGCACCGTTGAGGAGTCGCGCCCGGCGGATTGACTCCTGGGGAGCGCGCAGGTGACTCCTTGAGGGCACGTAGGTGACTCCTCAGCACGGGTGAGAGTCCGGGCCCGGCAGATGCGTCAGGCGCGGCCGCGGCGCTGGGCGATCATGTGCCGCGGGCGCAGGGTCGCCCGGCGGATCCGCTCGCGGCGCGTCGGTGCTGCCGGCGCGGCCTCGGGCTCGGCGGTGCCGAGCGAGGCGAGCACGGCCGTGAGCGCCGCGACCTCCTCGGCGGTCGGGTTCCCGCGGGTGACCGAGAAGAGCACCGGCGCGGCGGCGACGGCGGGGGAGTCCCCGCCGTCGTGCGTCTGGGGCGTCTGGGGGAGCGCGCTCACAGCGGGATGTTCCCGTGCTTCTTGGCGGGCAGGGACGCGTGCTTGTCGCGCAGCGCGCGCAGGCCGCGCAGGAGCTGCACGCGGGTCTCCGACGGTGCGATCACGGCGTCGATGTACCCCAGCTCGGCGGCCTGGTAGGGGTTGAGGAGCTCCTCCTCGTAGTGCTGGATGAGCTCGGCCCGCTTGGCCTCGACGTCGCCGCCCTCTGCCGACACCGCGGCGAGCTCGCGGCGGTACAGGATGTTCACGGCGCCCTGCGCGCCCATGACGCCGATCTGCGCCGTGGGCCAGGCGAGGTTCAGGTCCGCGCCGAGCTTCTTGGACCCCATGACGATGTACGCGCCGCCGTAGGCCTTGCGGCAGATCACCGTCAGCTTCGGCACCGTGGCCTCGGCGTACGCGTAGAGCAGCTTCGCGCCGCGGCGGATGATGCCCTGGAACTCCTGGTCCTTGCCGGGGAGGAAGCCGGGGACGTCCACGAGCGTGATGATGGGGATGTTGAAGGCGTCGCAGTGGCGCACGAACCGGGCGGCCTTCTCCGAGGCCGCGATGTCCAGCGTTCCCGCGAACTGGATTGGCTGGTTGGCGACGATCCCGACCGTGTGTCCCTCCATGCGGCCGTAGCCGATGATCACGTTCGGCGCGTAGAGCGCCTGCATCTCGAGGAAGTTGCCGTCGTCGAGGATCCCCTCGATCACGGCGCGCATGTCGTAGCCCTGGGTGGGGGAGTCGGGGACGAGCGTGTCGAGGGCGAGGTCCTCGTCGGTCTGCTCGAGCTCCTGGTCCGAGTCGAGGACGGGGGCCTCGACGAGGTTGTTCGAGGGCAGGACGTCGAGGAGCTCGCGGACGAACTCGATCGCGTCGGCCTCGTCGGAGGCGAGGTACGTCGCGGTGCCGGTCGTGGCGTTGTGCTGGCGCGCGCCGCCGAGCGTCTCCATGTCCACTTCCTCGCCCGTGACGGTCTTGATGACGTCGGGCCCGGTGATGAACATGTGGCTCGTCTTGTCCACCATGACCACATAGTCGGTGAGCGCCGGCGAGTAGGCCGCGCCGCCCGCGCAGGGGCCCATGATGAGCGAGATCTGCGGGACCACGCCCGAGGCGGCCACGTTGTTGCGGAAGATGTCCGCGAACATGGCGAGGGAAGCGACGCCCTCCTGGATGCGCGCGCCGCCGCCGTCGTTGATGCCCACCACGGGGCAGCCGTTGCGGAGGGCGAACTCCTGGACCTTGACGATCTTCTCGCCGTTGACCTGGCTCAGGGATCCGCCGTAGACGGAGAAGTCCTGGCTGTAGACCGCCACGAGGCGCCCGTCCACGGTGCCGTAGCCGGAGACGACGCCGTCGCCGAGCGGCTTCTTCTTCTCCATCCCGAACGCGGTGGAGCGGTGCACGCGGAGGGTGTCGAACTCGACGAAGCTGTCCGGGTCGAGCAGCATGTCGATGCGCTCGCGCGCCGTGTTCTTCCCGCGCGCGTGCTGCTTCTCGATCGCCTCCTGGCCCGAGGGCGCGAGCGAGGCCGCCCGCCGGTCGCGGAAGTCCGCGATCTTGCCTGCGGTGGTGGTCAGGTCGTGGGTCACACTCACTCCAGCTCTCGGTCCGTAGCGCACGCGCGGTGGCTCTGTAGGGTCCGCACAAAGGGCGGAGACGTCACCTCAGTCTAGTGAGGCCCTGCGGGGCCGCCTGTGTAGGAACCCTACAAATTCGTGCGCTCGGCCGGCACGGGTCCCCATGGGCGCCGCGATCTTGTTACCGGTCAGTAACATCGTCCCGTACACTGGGGAGCATGACGACCATCACACCGGGCGCCGCCGGCACGCTGGCGGGCCGCACCATCCTCATGAGCGGCGGCAGCCGGGGCATCGGCCTGGCCATCGCGAAGCGCGCCGCCGCCGACGGGGCCAACGTCGCCCTCCTGGCCAAGACCGCCGAGCCGCACGCCAAGCTGTCCGGCACCGTCTACACGGCCGCCGAGGAGATCGAGGAGGCGGGCGGGTCCGCCCTCGCGATCGTCGGCGACGTCCGCAGCGACGAGGACGTGGCACGGGCCGTCGAGGCGACCCGCGAGCGGTTCGGCGGCATCGACGCCGTGGTCAACAACGCCTCCGCGATCGACCTCTCCACGACCGACGCCGTGGACATGAAGCGCTACGACCTCATGGCGGACATCAACGTCCGCGGCACCTTCCTGCTGTCCAAGCTCGCCCTGCCCGCGCTGCGCGCCTCGGCGTCCTCCGCGGCAGGCGCCCACATCCTCACCCTGTCGCCGCCGATCAACCTCGACCCGGCGTGGGCCGGCCGCCACCTCGCCTACACCATGGCCAAATACGGCATGAGCCTGACGACCCTCGGCCTGGCCGAGGAGCTGAAGGGCGAGGGGATCGGCGTGAACTCCCTGTGGCCGGCGACCCTCATCGACACGGCCGCCATCCGCAACATGCCCGGCGGCGACGCCCTCGCCACCGCGGGGCGCCGGCCCGAGATCGTGGCCGACGCCGCGCACGTGCTGCTCACGAGCGACCCCCGCACCACCACGGGAGGGTTCTTCACCGACGAGGAGGTCCTGGCCGCCGCCGGGGTGACCGACCTCGCCCGCTACAGCCTCGGCGCCGCCGAGGACCGCCTCGTGAAGGACATCTTCCTCTGAGATCAGGGGCGGTCGCCGCCCTCTCGATAGGATTCAGGCATGGACGACCACGCGCAGCCAGAGTCCCGCGGGCCCCTCGACGCAACGCTCCTGGGGCCCGGGTTCGTGCGCGAGGCCGGGCTGTCCCGCCTCGAGGTCCTCGATGAGATCGACTCGACGAACGCCGAGCTCCTCCGCCGGGCGGAGGCGGACCCCGACGGGTGGGGGGACCTCTCCGTGCTCGTCGCCGACCACCAGACGGCGGGACGGGGACGCCTCCACCGGCACTGGGAGTCCCCCGTCGGGGTTGCCGTCGCGGTGTCGGTCGTGCTGCGCCCGCACAACGCCGCGGGACGCCCGCTGCCCACGCAGAGCTACTCGTGGTTCTCGCCGCTCGCCGCGCTGGCCCTCCGCGAGGCCCTGGCCGAGACGGCAGGGGTCGAGGCGAGCGTGAAGTGGCCCAACGACGTGGTGGTCGACGGGCTCAAGATCTCCGGGATCCTCGCCCAGCTGGCGCCGGGAGCGCACGGCGCGCCGCCCGCCGTCGTGCTCGGGACCGGCATCAACGTCGGGCAGGCGCAGGACGAGCTGCCCGTGCCCACCGCGACGAGCCTGGCGATCGCCACCGGCCGTGAGCACCGCCGGGAGGACATCCTCGCCGCGTACCTTGCGGCGTTCGCCCGCCGCTACCGGCAGTTCTGCGCGGTCGACGGCGACCCCGACGCGCCGCTCGCGGCCGGCCGCGGGCTCTGGGGCCAGGTCGAGGACGCCACCATCACGCTGGGCAAGCGCGTGCGCGTCGAGCTCCCCGGCGGACAGACCCTCGTGGGGCGCGCGACGGGCCTCGACGCCCACGGCGCCCTGCGGGTCGTCGAAGAGGACGGCACCCGCCACTCGGTCGCGGCGGGCGACGTGGTCCACCTCCGCCCCGCCGATGGCGGCTATGCGTAGGCTCCTCGACCCGGGGGAGCAGCTGATTGTCAGGACGCGGCGCCAGGGCCGCATGCTCGTGCTGCCCGCCGTCGTCCTCATCCTCGTCAGCGGGGCTGCCGCCTTCGCCGCGGGCTGGCTCTCGCGCGGCCGCCTCGAGGCGCTGGCCCCCTGGCTCCCCGCGGAGACGTCATCCTGGTCCCCGCTCGTCCCCACGGCGCTCGCCGTGTGGATCCTGGTGGGGTACTGCCTGCGCGAGCTGCTCGCGTGGCGCTCCGTGAGCTATGTCCTCACGAGCCGGCGCGTGCTCCGCCGCGAACGCGGCCTCACGCGTAGCGACCGCGGCATGCCGCTCTCGCTCGTGCGCGATGTCCACGTCCGTCAGGGATTCATGCAGGGGATGCTCAGGTCCGGGACGATAACCTTGACCTCGGGCCAGTCGGCGCAGCTCACGCTGACCGACGTGCCGGAAGTGCGCCGTTTCAGCCAGTTCATCCTCGACGCCATCGAGGAGCTCCCGCTCCAGGAGCGTCAGCCGGATCCTGGCGACGAGATCACTGACTTCAGCGATGCGTCGCTTCCGTGGGAACTGAGGGAGGACTGATGGACGAGCCGAACGGCGAGGCGCTGTGGGAGGGCCCCGAGGAGCGGCCCGCCGAGCGCCTCGACGCTGCTGCTCCCGAGGCGGTGCGCACGGACGCCGGCGATGCGGACTCCGCCGGTGAAGACGCGGCCGGTGAAGACGCGGCCCGTGAGGTGCGGGCCGGTGAGGATGCAGCCGAGGACGCGTCTGCGGACCCGGCCCGGGCCCAGTCGCACCGTGCGGGCCAGCGGGCCCCGCGGCCGGCCCGGCGGATCACGTCCAAGGACATCGAGGTCCTGCTGCTCGGGGGCGAGCGCACCCTCAAGCGCCGCGAGGTGGCGGCGGCGGCCGGGGTCTCGCTGTACTCGGCCCGCAAGCTCTGGCGCGCCCTGGGCATGCCGAACTTCACCGACGACGACCTCGCCTTCACCCAGGCCGAGCTCGAGCCGCTCAAGGTCATGCCCCGCCTGGTCCGGGAGGGCAAGCTCACGGAGGAGGCGGCGATCTCGGTGGCCCGGGCGATCGGCCAGATGACCGACCGCATGGTCGTCTGGCAGGTCGAGGCCCTCGTCGAGGACATGATCTCGAGCCAGGGGATGACTGACTCCGAGGCACGCGTCGCGCTGCTCGAGCGGCTCCCGGACCTGGTCGGCCCGCTCGAGGAGATGCTCGTCTACTCCTGGCACCGCCAGCTCGCCGCGGGCGTCCAGCGCCTCGTGGTCAGGGCCCAGGCCGGGCTCGACTCGAGCGAGGAAGGACGCGACGGCACGGAGGACGACGCCCCGCTGCCGTTGGCACGCGCCGTCGGCTTCGCCGACCTCGTCTCCTACACGTCCCTCTCGCGCCGGATGAATGAGAGGACCCTCGCCCAGCTCGTCCAGCGGTTCGAGAACCGCTGCTCCGAGATCATCGCCGTGGGCGGCGGACGCCTCGTCAAGACCATCGGTGACGAGGTGCTCTACATCGCCGAGACCCCGGCGGCGGGCGCCCAGATCGCGCTGGCGCTGTCCAAGGAGTTCGCGGAGGACGAGATCCTCCCGCAGTGCCGGGTCGCCATGGTCTGGGGCCGCGTGCTGAGCCGGCTCGGAGACATCTACGGGCCGACGGTGAACCTCGCCGCCCGCCTGACCGCGATCGCCGAGCCCGGGCAGGTCCTCGTGGACGACGTCACCGCGAAGGCCCTCGCAGGGGACGAGCGGTTCGTCCTCGAACACCGCGAGCCCGAGATGGTCCGCGGCTTCGGCGAGATCCATCCGGTGGCGCTGCGCCACGGCACCGGGCCGGGCATCGTCCTCGACTGACCCGCGTCCCCGACTGACGCGGCGCACCCGCCGGCGCGCCGGGTCAGTGTGCGGTGGTGGGGGGAGACCTCCCCATCGCGGGCCCGGACGGCGAGGCACTAGGCTGTGCCGGGGACATCGCCGGGGCTCGGGGCCCGGGCCGGTGGAGAGAGCACACACATTCCAGGGGGAGCGGATGACGCTGACGACAGAGCAGGCCACATGGTTCGCCGAGACCTTCGAGCGCCTCGCAGCGAACGTCGGCCAGGCCGTGCTCGGCAAGGACCACGTGGTCCGGCTCGCGCTCACCGCCATGCTCGCCGAGGGCCACATCCTCCTCGAAGACGCGCCCGGGACCGGCAAGACCTCGCTCGCGCGGGCGCTCGCGGCCACGGTGCAGGGCACCAACTCACGCATCCAGTTCACCCCGGACCTGCTGCCCTCCGACGTCACCGGCGTGACGATCTACGACCAGAAGACCCAGCAGTTCGAGTTCCACAAGGGCCCGATCTTCGCCAACATCGTCCTCGCGGACGAGATCAACCGGGCCTCGCCCAAGACCCAGTCGGCGCTGCTCGAGGTCATGGAGGAGTCCCGGGTCACCGTGGACGGCGTGACCTACGAGGCCGGCAGGCCGTTCATGGTGATGGCCACCCAGAACCCGATCGAGCAGGCTGGCACCTACCGGCTCCCCGAGGCCCAGCTCGACCGGTTCCTCATCAAGACCTCGATCGGCTACCCCGACCACGCCTCCACCGTGCGCCTCCTCGGCGGCGCCTCGGTGAAGGACCGGTCCCGCGAGCTCGCCCCGATCATCACCACCAACGCGGTGGCCGAGATGGCCGAGCTGGGAGCCCAGAACCACGTGGACACGGCAGTCCTCGAGTACGTCTCGCGCCTGTGCGAGGCGACGCGCAACGCCCCCGAGACGCGGCTCGGGGTGAGCGTGCGCGGCGCCATCGCCATGGTCCGGGCCGCCAAGGTCTGGGCCGCGGCGCAGGGGCGCAACTTCGTGCTCCCCGACGACGTCAAGGAGCTGGCGGCGGTCGTCTGGACCCACCGCTTCGTCATGGACCCGGAGGCCGAGTTCGCCGGGGTCACCCCGGACCGGATCCTCGAGCGCGTCCTGGGCGAAGTCGCCGCACCGCAGTCCCGCGCCGGGGTGTGAGCCCGGCGATGCCCACCCGCAACCCGTTCGCGGCGGCGCGGGACGCCGTCGTCCGCCGTCTTCCCGGACGCAGCGGGAGCCGTCCGGCGCCCGAGACCGACGCGTCCTCCCGGCCGCGCCTGCACCCCGCCTCGCTCTGGCTGGAGGCGGCGGGCCTCGGCCGCTCCTACGCGGCGCCGACGCTGGCCCGCGCCGGCGCGGCGTACCGGAGCCGCCTGCACCCGACGCTGTCGGTGGTGAGCCCGCTCGGCTGGGCGGTTGCGCTCGCTGCCGTGCTGCTGGCCCTTGCCGGGGCCGCCTGGGGCTGGCAGGAGGCGACCGCCGCGGCGCTGCTCGCGGCGAGCCTGTTCGTCCTCTCGATTGTGTTCGTGCTGGGCCGCGCCTCGTATGCCGTAGACCTGGACCTCGCCCGCACCCGCGTGGCCGTGGGGGAGAGCGCGGTGGGCGGCATCGAGGTGGTCACCACGTCCTCGCGTCCCGTGGCGCCGTCGCTCCTCGAGCTGCCCGTCGGCGCGGCCACGGCCGTGTTCCACCTTCCGCGCATGCGCCCCGGCGTCCCGCACGAGGACCTGTTCACGATTCCCACCGAGCGGCGCGCCGTGATCGTGGTCGGGCCGGTCCGCTCCGTCCGGGCCGACCCGATCGGGCTCCTGCGCCGCCAGGTGGTCTGGACCGAGCCGCAGGACCTGTACGTGCACCCCCGCACCGCCGTGCTCGGGACCTCGGCGGCCGGCTTCATCCGGGACCTCGAGGGGATGCCGACCAGCGAGCTCGCCACCTCGGACGTGTCCTTCCACGCGCTGCGCGAGTACATCCCCGGTGACGACCGCCGCCACATCCACTGGAAGACGACGGCCCGCACGGGCACGCTCATGGTGCGCCAGTTCGAGGAGACGCGCCGGGCCCACCTCGCGGTGTGCCTGTCCGCGAACCTTGCGGAGTACGGCACCGAGGACGACTTCGAGCTCGCCGTCTCGGTGGCCGGCTCGATCGGCCGGCAGGCCCTCGCGGAGCAGCGCGAGCTGAGCGCCCTCACCCAGCGCGGCCCGCTGCGCACCGAGAGCCCGCGCCACTACCTCGACGACCTGACCCGCCTGCAGGGCGCCGCGATGCGCCCGACGGCGGTCGACGCCGCCCGCTCCACCGCGGACAGCGTGCCCAACGCCTCGGTCGTGTTCCTCGTGGTGGGCACCGGCGTCACCCCCACCCAGCTGCGCGCCGCCGCAGCATCCATCCCGCCCGGCATCCGCACCTTCGCCGTGCGCTGCGAGGCCGGGGCCGCCCCCAGGCGTGCCGGCATCGCGGACCTCACCGTGCTCACGGTGGGTGCCCTCGAGGACCTGGGCCCGGTGCTGCGGAAGGCGGCGGCATGAGCGAGACCACCCGCCTGCGGCCGCGCCGACCCACCCCCGGCGGCGCCGAGAGCGGCGGCGGAAGCGGCCGTCCGCGGAGCGGCGGCGCTGCTGCCCGCTCCCCGCGGCCGGGCTTCTGGGCCGGCCGGAACCCCTGGCTGCACGCGGTCGACGCCGCGGCCATCCTCGTGCTCGCGGCGCTCGGCATCGCCGGCTTCCACCTCGCCTACGGCGGCGACCGGCACTACCTGGTCGCGGGCCTCACCGGGGCAGCCCTCGGCCTCGCGGTCGCATTCGGCTCGTCCGCGCTGCGCCCCGGCTGGCTCGTGAGCACGGCGGGGGCCTTCCTCGCCTACCTCCTGGTGGGCGGCCTCGTGGCGACCCCGGACGAGTCCGCGGGCGGCTTCATTCCCACCCTCGCCTCGCTGCGGACGCTCCTGCTCGGGATCGTCGTCTCCTGGAAGGACAACCTGACCGTCGCGGCCCCGCTCGGCACGGCCTCCGGGATGCTCGTGGTGCCGTATCTGAGCGCGTTCGTGTGCTGCCTCGCCGCGGGGCTGCTCGCGTGGCGGCTGCGCCGGCCCTACTGGCCCCTCGTCCCGGTCACGGTGCTGTTCGTCGTCGGCATCGCCTTCGGCACGCACGAGACCTTCCTCGCCCTGCCGCGAGGCGTCGCCTTCGCCGTGACCGGGGTCCTGTGGTCCTCGTTCCGCCGGTCGGCGGCCCGCGTCGGGACGGCACGCGTCGTCTCGGGCGAGACGACCGTGGCCGACCCCGGCTCGGCGCGCGCGGCCAGACTCCGCCGCGTGGGCCTCGGCGCCGCCGTGGTGGCGGTGGCCGCCGCGGCGACGCTGGCCCTCGCCCCCGCCGTCACCGCGGGCGCCCAGCGCGACGTGCTCCGGGACCGCGTGGTACCGCCCTTCGACCCGCACAACTACGTGAGCCCCCTCTCGGGGTTCCGCAGCTTCGTCAAGGACCAGCGGGACTCCGTGCTGTTCACCGTCTCAGGGCTGCCCCAGGGCGGCCGGGTGCGGCTCGCGGCCCTGGATGCCTACGACGGCACCGTGGCCAACGTCGACCAGTCCGGCTCGGGCTCCTTCGCCAAGGTCGGCGACGCGTCCTCGATTGCGGCCGCGGATCCGCCCTCCGGGGCGAGCACGCCGTACACGCTCGACGTCACCGTGCGCGACTACCGCGGCTACTTCCTGCCCGGCGGGCGGACGACGACGGGCATCGCCTTCGACGACAAGAACAGCCCTGCGGCGGAAGGCCTCTACTTCAACCCGCTCACGGACACGGCCATCTCCACGGCCGGCGTGGCCGCAGGCGACGAGTATGCGGTCCGCGTCGTCGAGCCCAAGCGGCCCGACGACGCGCTGCTGGCCCAGGCCCAGTTCGCTCCGGTGAGCCTGCCCGCCGTCGACGGCGTCCCGCAGGTGCTCCAGGCCAAGGCCGGGGACATCCTGGGGGACAGCCAGGCGCCGCTCGAGCGGGTGCGGACCCTCGAGTCCTACTTCCAGAAGTTCGGCGCGTTCAGCAACGGGCTCATCGCCGAGGGCCAGGTGCCCAGCCTCTCCGGGCACGGCGCGGGGCGGCTGCGGGCCATGCTCACCGCCAAGCAGATGGTCGGCGACGACGAGCAGTACTCGGTGACGATGGCGCTCATGGCGCGCCAGCTCGGCATCCCTGCCCGCGTCGTCATGGGCTTCTACCCCGAGAAGCCCCAGCCGGCCGGGACGAAGATCGACATCAAGGGCAAGGACGTCCACGCGTGGGTCGAGGTGGCGTTCGAGGGCTACGGCTGGGTCGCCTTCGACCCGACGCCGCCGAAGAACAACGTCCCGATCCCGCCCGACCCGCAGGCCCAGTCGAAGCCGCGCCCGCAGGTGCTCCAGCCCCCGCCGCCGCCCCAGGCGCCGGTCGAGCTGCCACCGGACTCGCGGCCCGACGTGCTGGACCAGGAGCAGAAGAAGGACAACTTCTGGCTGATCTTGGGCCCCATCCTCGCCGCCGTGGGCATCGGGCTCATCCCGATCGCGGTCCTCGCGCTGCCCCTCGTGCTCGTCGCGTGGCTGAAGCTGCGCCGCCGCCGGCGGCGGCTGGCCGCGGAGCATCCGGCGGAGCGGGTGAGCGGCGGCTGGCGCGAGTACACGAACTTCGCGACCGACCTCGGCGCGAGCCTCGACGCCCGTTCGACCCGGCGCGAGACCGCGGCGGTCCTCGGGGAGGCGTTCCCGGACTCGGCGGGCACGACGACGATGCTCGCCCGCCGCGCGGACGCCGCCGTCTTCGGCGCGGGCCGTCCGAGCGAGAACGAGGTCGACGCCTACTGGGCCGACGTGGACAGCTCCATCGAGGCGATGCGCGGCTCGCTCGGGTTCTGGCGGCGCCAACGCGCCAGGTTCTCGCCGCGCTCGCTCCTGCTCGAGGCGCGGGCGGCGCTGGCCGCCCGCGGCTCCGGAGCGCGCGGCGCAGACCGCGCACCGGCTCTGCGGCGCCTGTGGGGCCGGCGCGGCACGGCAGCCAAGGGCAGGACCAGGGGAGGGACTGAATGACGGCCTCGGTGCCGCCCCGCGCGCAGCCCGAAGCGGTGTGCCCGGCGTGTGGCAGTATGGTCCGGCAAGGAGCGCTGTTCTGCCCCGTCTGCGGGGCGCCAGCGGGCCACACTGGAGGCCACGGGCCGTCCGGCCGCACGCCTGCAGGCCGCACTGGGGGATACGAGGGGAACACGGGGACCATGGTGAATCTCGAGCTGGTCAATGCCTCCACGGGCAAGCGCGCCGGCGCCAAGCTCATCGACCTCGGCCTCGCCTGGATCCTCCAGCTCCTGCCCTACCTCCTCGCCCTCGCCTCCCTCTCGACGCTCTCGGGGAGCGCGTACCCCACGAGCTCGGACGAGCAGGCCCTGCTGGCCGCCGCCGTCTGGTGGGTGACCGGCACCGTGCTCGGGATCGCCCTGTGGATCTTCTGCTGGGCCTGGGAGGCCCGCACCGGCAAGACGCCGGGGCAGGCCATGCTGGGGCTGCGCACGAGCGGCCCCGAGGGCCTCGCGCCCGGCTGGGGCGCGGTGTTCGTGCGGAACTTCGTCTTCGGGCTCATCTGCCTGATCCCCGTGGCCGGCGTGGTCCTTGCCCTCATCTCGAACATGTTCGATCCGAACAGCAAGCGGCAGGGCTGGCACGACAAGGCGGCCAGGACATTCGTCTTCGACGTCCGCGCCGGCCGGGACCCGCTCACCACCGGCGGGATCAACGGCCCCGCCTCGTTCGCGCCCCGTGCGGACCTCCCCTCCGTCCAGGAGGTCGCCTCCCCGATGGCGTCGCCGGCCGCCAAGCCCCAGGTGCCGGCGCGCCCGGCCACCGCTCCGGCCGCCCCGCCCGCGGGTGCGGTGCCCCCGGCCGCGGCTCCCGCGCCCGCCGGCGCCGTCCCCGCCCCTGCGCCGCATGCCGCCGACCCGGACGCCGACCTCGGGGCCACCCGGTTCACCCCGTCCCGGCAGACCGGTGCGCCGGCAGCGGGCGGCGCCCCCTCGGCGTCGGACGTGGTGCTGACCTTCAACGACGGCCGCCGGATCGCGCTGCGCGGGCCCGTCCTCATCGGCCGCAACCCCGCCGGCTACGACGACGAGACCGTGCAGGAGTTCCTCGCGGTCGACGATCCGGGCAAGAGCGTCTCCAAGACGCACCTGGCGGTGTGGAGCGACCCGAGCGGCGTGTGGGTCCAGGACCGCAAGTCGACCAACGGCACCCGCGTGGTCCGCGCCGACGGTGCGACCGCCGAGGCTCCCGCCGGCCAGCCCGTCCTCGTCGATGCGGGCGACGTGGTCCGCTTCGGCGACTGCTTCTTCTCGATCGGAAGGGGACACGCGTGACCGACACGCACGCGCCCGATCTTGATCCGCGCCTGCGGCTCACGGTCGGCTTCGGCACGGACCGCGGGCTTCGCCGCGAACTCAACGAGGACTCGTTCCTCGCCCAGGATCCGGTGTTCATGGTCGCGGACGGCATGGGCGGCCACGAGGCGGGCGAGGTGGCCAGCCAGCTGTGCGTGCAGACGCTGCGCGAGGCCGCCATGCTGGCCCCGGGAACGCACGCCGCGACCGCCCAGGACATCCAGCACGTGATCGAGGACGCCGACTGGCGCATCCGCGATGCCACGGGCGCCCGCGCCGGGACCACCCTCTCCGGAGCGGTGCTGATCGAGATCTCCTCGGTGCCGTACTGGCTCGTGGCCAACGTGGGCGATTCGCGCACGTACCGGCTCTCCCAGGACGGCCGGTTCGCCCAGATCAGCGTGGACCACTCCGAGGTCCGCGAGCTCGTGGACGCGGGCCAGATCACGGCCGAGGAGGCGCTCACGCATCCGCGCCGCCACGTGGTCACGCGGGCCCTCGGCACGGGCGAGGACGCCGAGGCGGACTTCTGGCTCCTGCCCGTCGAGGACGGGGACCGGCTGCTCGTCTGCTCCGACGGGCTGACCTCCGAGCTGCGCGACAGCGAGATCCTCCGCGTGCTCACGAGCCGCGTCCATCCCCAGGACGCGGTGGAGGCGCTCATCGACGCAGCCATCCACGCCGGCGGGCGCGACAACGTCACCGTCATCGTCGTCGATGCCCAGGACGCCGCCGACGAGCTCGGCCTGCGCGAGACCGCCCCGCGGCTCGCGCCCGAGGAGGACACGCTGGACCGCGACCGTGCCGAGCGGGCCGCCGACGATGAACCGGCCGGCGACGGGCCCGCCGGAGCCCCAAGCCCCGAGGCGGAGCCGGGCGGTGACCGTGGCGAGGCGTGAGTACCGGCCCGGGAGCGGCTGGACCCTGCTGGCGCGCGGCGAGCTGACCGTCCTCGTCCCCGCCGCCCAGTCGGACGAGTTCCTCGGTCGCCTCTGGGACGCGCTCGGCGCCGACGGGGCGGACCTCTATGCGCTCCTCGACGTCTTCGCGTCGGCCTTCGGCCTGGCCCGGATGCCGGCGTTCGCCCTGGCGGAGCACGGCGACCGGCTGCGCCTCCTCGTGCGCGGGGCCGTGCGCGCCACCGTGACGACGGCCTCGGGGGACGAGGCGCTCAGCGGCAGCGAGGTCGGGACCTGGCTCGAGCGCGCGTTCGAGGCGTGGGACGCGGTCGAGGTCTCCGGTGCGCCCGCCGGCGCCGTCGCAGGCGAGGAACCCCGCGGCGCCCTGCCGCTCCTCGGCGGGGTCGTCGCTGCGGACACCGTGCTCGTGGCCGCGGACCGAGGGATGCCCGCCGCAGAGGCGGACGACGCCGCGTCGGCGGCTCGCGCCGTCAGCTCGCCGGCCGCCGTGGTCCCGCCGGCCGCCGTCGCCGCGCCGGTGACTGCGCCGGTGACTGCGGCTGTCCGGGCGGCCGCGAGCGAGGAGACCCTCCTGCCCGAATCGACCGTGGGGGGCTCCACGCTGGCAGGCCCCGCGACGGACGATCCGGCTCAGGACGATCCGGCACTGGCCGATGAGGCGCCGGCCGATGAAGCACAGCCCGACGAGGCGGCCGCGGGGCCGGCCCCCGTGGCGGCGGAGGAGGCCTCCGAGGCCACCACCTCCACGAGCGACTACGACCACCTCTGGGGCACCACGGTGCTCCGTTCCGTCGAGGACGCGGCCGTGAGGACCGACGGCGAGGAGGACGAGGAGCCCAGCGCCCTCGAACCGAGTGCCCTCGAACCGAGTGCCCCCGAACCGGGCGCCCACGAACCGGGCGCCCAGGAATCCAGCGCCGGCGAATCCAGCGCCACCGAACCCGACGCCAGTGCACCCGACGCCCGGGAACTGGGCGCCCGGGGCCCCGAGGCGGGCGCCGCCGGCGGCCACGCGCCGTCGGACACCGGGAACGGCCGCGGACCGGCGGCATGGAGTCCGCCGAGCCTCCTCATCGACGCGGTGCCGTGGGCGAAGCCGCAGCAGGCGCCCCCCGCCCACGCCTCGGCCCACGCGCCCGGGGAGCAGCATCAGCCGCGGCCCAGGCCGCGCGCGCAGAGCGAGATGCACTACCCCGACGCGCCCCGGGACGGCGCCGGACCCGGCACCGGGCCGCAGGGCCGATCCATCACGTCCGAGCTGTACGGCGACCATGACGGGGAGACGGTCATGCGCAGCGAGCTCGACCCGGCCTCGCTGGGCGCGGAACCCGACCAGGGACCCGCCGCCTCCGGCGCGCCGGGCCCGGCCCGCGGGGCGGCCGCCGCCCCGCTGGTGCTCGGCCGCCGGTGCCCGCAGGGGCATGCGAGCCCGCCCTCGTACCCCCAGTGCGCTGTCTGCGGGGAGCACCTCGACGGCGAGACGGTGCAGGTTCCGCGTCCCGCCCTGGGCCGCGTCGTCTTCTCCACCGGGGAGGTCATCGACCTCGTCCAGCCGCTCGTGGTGGGCCGCCAGCCCTCGGTCTCGCGCGTGCCCAGCGGCGGAATGCCGCGGCTCGTCTCGGTCACGAGCCCCTCGGGGGACATCTCGCGCAACCACCTCGAGGTCCGCCTCGAGGGCTGGCACGTCATGGTCCGCGACCTCAAGGCGACCAACGGCACGGTCCTCGCCCGGCCCGGCCAGGCGCCGCGCAGGCTCGCCCAGGGCGAGATGACGATCGTGCTCGACGGCGACGTCGCGGACCTCGGCGACGGCGTGAGCCTGCGCTTCGAGGCGGTGCCGTGAGCTCGAAGCGCCCCCCGGCCCCGCCCCCGGAGCTCAAGGGCTTCAGGTACCTGAGCCTGCTCGGCTCCGGCGGCTTCTCCGACGTCTACCTGTACGAGCAGGACAGGCCGCGCCGCAAGGTCGCCGTGAAGGTGCTGCTCTCCGACCTGCGCACCGAGAGCGCGCGGCGCCAGTTCGAGACCGAGGCCAACTTGATGGCCCAGCTCTCCTCGCACCCGTACATCGTGACGATCTACCAGGCGGAGATCACCGACAGCGGCCACTCCTACCTCGCGATGGAGTACTGCTCGCGCCCGAGCCTGGACATCCGCTACCGCCGCGAGCGGCTCAGCGTGGACGAGGTCCTCGCGGTCGGCATCCAGGTCGCCTCCGCGGTCGAGACCGCCCACCGGGCCGGGATCGCGCACCGGGACATCAAGCCGGCCAACATCCTCGTCACCGACTACAACCGGCCGGCCCTGACGGACTTCGGCATCTCGGGCACCGTGGAGGGCGGCGGGGACGCGGACATGGGCATGTCGATCCCGTGGTCGCCCCCGGAGTCGTTCCGCGGCAGCGTGGCCGACGGCGTGGCCCTGGACGTGTGGGCCCTCGGCGCCACCCTGTACACGCTTCTCGCGGGCCGCTCGCCGTTCGTCATCCCGGGCGCGGACAACTCGCAGCGGGCGCTCGTCCAGCGCATCCACTCCTCGCCGGTCCCGCCGCTGGGCCGCGCCGACGTGCCCGAGTCGCTCGAGCTCGTGCTCGCCACCGCGATGTCCAAGGCACCCGAGAGCCGCTACTCCTCGGCCCACACGTTCGCCCTCGCGCTGCAGCGGATCCAGAACGAGCTCAGCCTCTCGGTGACGCCCTTCGAGGTGCTCGAGGAGCCCTCGGACGAGGACGACCCCGACTCGTCCTACGAGGAGACCCGCGTGCGGGGCGTCGTGGCGATCAACCCCCACGCCCCCCGCGCGGGGACGGCGCCGGGCCGGACCGTGCCCGGCCGGACGGTGCCGGGCACCCCCGGACGCACGACGCCGTTCACCGCCCCGGGCGCGGGCCTCGCCGGGGCACCGGGCGAGGCAGCGCCGGGCGAGACCACCACGGGACGGGACGACACCGTCCTGCGCGGGCGGACCGGCACGGCGCCCGGCCGGGAATCCCTCCACGGCCCGGGGGCAGGCGCCGAGCCGGAGGGCGACTCGACCGTGCTGCGCGGCGACGCGACGGTCCTGCGGGGACGCCCCCTGCCGGCGGGGCAGCCGGCGGGGCAGGGGCCCGAGGACGGCGGCCGGGACGACGCCGACGGCGAGGGACGCGCCGCCGCGGTGCGCCGCCGTCGTGCGCTGCTGGCCTCGTCAGCGGCGGGCGTGGTCCTCGTCGCCGCGGTGGGTGCCGGGATCGTGCTCGCGCCGGGCCTGGCCAACCGGCCCGCGCCCAACCAGACCACCTACAGCGCGCCGCCGGTCGACGCCGTGGACTCCGGCGCCGTGCCCAACGTCACCGACCTGAAGGGCACGGCGGACGCCTCGGGGGTGACGTTCACCTGGAAGAACCCGCAGCCCAAGCCCGGCGACGCGTACCTCGTCACCGTGCTGCGCCTGACGGGCCAGCAGCCGCTCACCACGGTCACCGCCACGAAGGCCACCGTGCCCAAGGAGGCCTCGGGGCAGACCTGCGTGCGCGTCGTGGTGCGGCGCAGCGACGGCGCGGCGGGGCCGATGGACGACTCCGCGCCGAGCGCGTGCGTGAGCACCAAGTGACCGTGAGCACCAAGTGATACTGCCCGGCGCCGCGATGCGGCACGGGAGCCATGTGAATGTCCGAACTGGGGAGACGGAGCACACACGAATGGACCAGGGAACACCAGGGGCCGGCGACCTCGTCGTCGACTTCTGCGGAGAGCTGTACCGGCCCGATCCGGGCGGCGTGTTCGGGATCGGCAGGGAGGGCGACCTCGAGGTCGACGACAATCCCTACCTGCACCGGCGCTTCCTCGAGATCTCGCACGTGGACGGCATCTGGTGGCTCTCCAACGTCGGGTCGCTGCTCTCGGCCACAATCGCGGACGTCAGCGGCGGGCTCCAGGCCTGGGTGGTGCCCGGCGCGCGGATCCCGCTCGTCTTCGGGCACACCAACGTCATCTTCACTGCAGGGTCCACGACCTACGAGTTCGCCGTGCACGTGCGCACCCCCGCGTTCCGGCAGCACGCGAGCCCCGAGGAGGACGGCGGCGCCGCGGGGGAGACCACCATCGGCCCCATCACCTTCACCGACTCGCAGAAGGCCGTGATCGTGGCGCTCGCAGAGCCCATGCTGCGGCGCGACGGGACGGGGCTGAGCTCGATCCCCACCTCCGCGGCGGCGGCCCGGCGGCTCGGGTGGGCGCTGACCAAGTTCAACCGGAAGCTGGACAACGTGTGCGACAAGCTCGACCGCGTGGGCGTGGTGGGCCTCCGCGCCGGCGGCGGGAAGCTGGCCACCAACCGCCGGGCGCGGCTCGTCGAGCACGCCGTGAGCTCCCACCTCGTCACCGCCGAGGACCTCGTGCTCCTGAAGACGCAGGCCGAGACGCCCCGGGGCCCGGCGGCGTCCGGGCAGGACGGGCCGGAGGGGGACTAGGTGCGGATCAGACTCACGCTGCGGCGCGACGCCGAGCCCGCGGTGGACCTGGCCGTGACCGTGGACGGCCTCGCCTCGGTCGGCGACGTGGCCCGGGAGCTGTGGCTCGCCGATCCGGCGCGGGCCGCCGAGCACACGGGTGCGGGTCCGGCCCGGGCGGAGGCGGGCGCCCTGGCCGGCCTGACCCTCAGGGTCGAGGAGTCGGTCCTCGCCGGCGGGATGACGGGCCGCGTGCTCGACCCCGAGGGGACCTTCCTCGAATCGGGCCTCCGGCAGGGCTCGACCGTCTCGCTCTCACGGGTGGCCCCGCGCGGGGCTGCCCACGGCGCGGCCGGCGCCGACAGCGGCGCCGGAGCGCCCGCCGTCGACCGCGGACCGGCGGCGGCGACCCTGCGCGTGGTCTCCGGCCCGGACGCCGGCAGGGAATTCTCCCTCCCGGTCGGCGCGAGCCTGATCGGCCGCGGCGCCGGTGCCGACGTGGTCCTCACCGACCCGCTCGTGTCCAAGCGGCACGCGCGGATCACGGTGGGCGAGACGATCGAGATCGCGGACCTGAACTCCTCCAACGGGCTCGTCATGGACGGGCTCACCGTCTCCAAGGCCGTGCTGGCCTCCTCGGACGCCGTGACCCTCGGGGACTCCACCGTGTCCGTGGTGGGCCTCGGGCACAGCGCCGGGCGCACGCAGACCTCCCCGCTCGTGCCGTTCAACCGCTCCCCGCGGGTCGTGCCGCGGTTCCCGCCGCAGGCCCGCGAGCTGCCGGAAGGGCCGCAGCGGCCCACCACCCAGCCGTTCCCGATCGTCATGCTGTTCGTGC
The DNA here is from genome assembly GCF_054063535.1 of Sinomonas sp. RB5. Taxonomy (NCBI): domain Bacteria; kingdom Bacillati; phylum Actinomycetota; class Actinomycetes; order Micrococcales; family Micrococcaceae; genus Sinomonas; species Sinomonas sp. RB5. The sequence continues at coordinate 199,135 of NZ_JBSSGJ010000004.1, read as the reverse complement.
CGATCCTCATGGGCGTCGTGATGTTCGCGGTCCTGCAGAGCGTCGTGTCCATCGTGTTCATGGCGATGATGCCGCTGTTCGCGGTGGGCATGTGGTTCGAGTACCGGCGCCACGCGAGGCGCGAGCTCCGCGAGGAGACCCGGCTCTTCGAGGAGCGGCTCGCGGAATTCGCGCGCCAGATCACCGAGCTGCAGACGGTCGAGCGGGCCGTGCGGCTCCAGGAGGCACCCTCGGTGGCGGAGACCGTGGAGTCGATCTACCGCCTCGGGCCCCTGCTGTGGACCCACGCCCCCGAGCACCGCGAGTTCCTCACCGTGCGGCTGGGGCTGGGCACGGTGCCGAGCCGCGTGAGCGTCACCGTCCCGCCCGAGGGCAGGACGCTGCCCGAGTTCACCCGCCGCCTCCACGAGGCGCAGGGCCGCTTCGCGGTGCTCGACGCCGTGCCGGTCACGGCGAGCCTGCGCCAGGGCGGCGGCCTCGGCGTCGCCGGCCCCCGGGGCCTCGTCGAGAACGTGGCCCGGGGCATCCTGCTGCAGATCGCCGGACTGCACTCGCCCGCCGAGGTGGTGATCGCGGGGCTGGCCTCGCACGAGTCCAAGGAGCGGTGGGAGTGGCTCCAGTGGCTCCCGCACGTGGGCTCCTCCCACTCGCCCCTGGCCGGCGACCACCTCGCCGCAGGATCGGCGGCGGGGATGCTCCTGCTCACCCGGCTCGAGGACCTGCTCGCCGTCCGCACCGCCGGCCCGGATGGGCAGGCCAGCCCCTCGGGCGGCCCCGCCGGTCGGCGCGGGGCAGTGCGGGAGGAGCATGACGGGACGTCCGAGCCGATCGTGCCGACCGTCGTCGTCCTCGTCGAGGACGACGCCCCGGTGGACCGCGGCCGCCTGACGCGCATCGCCGAACTCGGCCCCGACGTGGGCATCCACGTCGTGTGGGTGGCGGCCGGCGCCGAGCAGCTGCCGCAGTGCTGCCGCGACTTCATCGTGGTCGACGGCGAGCACGGGGCCACGAGCGGCCAGGTCCGCCTCGGGCGGCACACCTACCCGGTCAGCTGCGAGAGCGTCGACGAGGCGCTCGCCGTCCAGCTCGGCAGGATGCTCACCCCGATCGTGGACGTCGGCAAGCCGGTCGACGACGACTCCGACCTCCCGCGCAGCGTCTCCTACGTGACGCTGGCCGGGGCGGAGATCGCGGACGACGCCGGCACGGTCGCCGAGCGCTGGCAGCAGTCCAACTCGGTGCGCGCCTCGGCCGTGGCCAATCCGAAGGCGAAGGGCACCCTGCGCGCGCTCGTGGGCTCGAAGGGCGTGGAGCAGTTCTTCCTCGACCTGAAGAACGAGGGCCCGCACGCCCTGGTGGGCGGCACGACGGGCGCGGGCAAGTCCGAGTTCCTGCAGTCGTGGGTGCTCGGCATGGCCAACGCCTACAGCCCCGACCGCGTGACGTTCCTGTTCGTGGACTACAAGGGCGGCGCCGCCTTCGCCGACTGCGTCAGCCTGCCCCACACGGTGGGGCTCGTGACCGACCTCTCGCCCCACCTCGTGCGCCGCGCGCTCACCTCGCTGCGCGCCGAGCTGCACTACCGCGAGCACCTGTTCAACCGGAAGAAGGCCAAGGACCTCCTCGCGATGGAGCGCGCCGCGGACCCGGACACCCCGCCGTACCTCGTGATCGTGGTGGACGAGTTCGCCGCGCTCGCCACCGAGGTCCCCGAGTTCGTCGACGGGGTCGTGGACGTCGCCGCCCGCGGCCGGTCCCTCGGGCTGCACCTGATCCTCGCGACGCAGCGGCCCGCCGGCGTCATCAAGGACAGCCTGCGCGCCAACACGAACCTGCGCATCGCGCTGCGGATGGCGGACGAGGCCGACTCCGAGGACATCCTGGGGGAGAAGACCGCGGCCTACTTCGACCCGGGCATCCCCGGCCGCGGCGCCGCCAAGACCGGCCCCGGGCGCATCCAGGGCTTCCAGACCGGGTACGCCTCCGGATGGACCACGGAGCGGCCCGCGCTGCCCCGCATCGACATCGCCGAGATGGACTTCGGCACCGGCGCGGCCTGGGAGCGGCCCGCGGACCTCGTGGACGCCGAGCCCGAGGCCGAGGGGCCCAACGACATCGCGCGCATGGTGCGCACCATCTCGACCGCGGCAGACCGGATCGGGCTCGAGATGCCGCGCAAGCCGTGGCTCGCCGAGCTGCCCCAGACCTACGATGTGGCGCGGCTGCCCAATCCGCGCACGGACGAGCGGCTCCTGCTCGGTGTCGTGGACGATCCCGCGCACCAGAGCCAGCCGACCTTCTTCTACGAGCCGGACCGGGACGGGAACATGGCCGTCTACGGCACCGGAGGGTCGGGGAAGTCCGCCGCGCTGCGCACGGTCGCGGTCGCCGCGGCCATCACGATGCGCGGCGGCCCCGTGCAGGTCTACGGCATCGATGCGGGCTCGCGCGGCCTGCACATGCTCGAGGCGCTCCCGCACGTGGGCGCCGTGATCGACGCGGACGACGCCGAGCGCATCGGCCGGCTCATGCGCCACCTGTCAGGACTCGTCGACGAGCGTTCCGAGCGGTACGCCGCCGCCCGGGCCGGCAGCATCGGCGAGTACCGGCGCCTCGCCGGCCGCCCCGACGAGCCCCGCATCATCGTCCTCATCGACGGGATGGGGGCGTTCCGCGAGCAGTACGAGTACAGCTCCGAGAGCGCGGTATTCGACCTGCTCACGCAGCTCGCCTCCGACGGGCGCGCGGTCGGCGTGCACCTCGTCATGACCGGGGACCGGACCAACTCGATTCCCGCCTCGATCGCCTCGGGCGTGCAGAAGCGCATCATCCTGCGCATGACGGGCGAGGACGACTACATGATGTTCGGCCAGCCCAAGGACGTGGTCACGCCGCAGTCGCCGCCTGGACGCGGCGTGGTGGACGGCCTCGAGGTGCAGCTCGGGGTGCTCGGCGGGAACGCGAACGTGGCGCTGCAGGCGCGCGAGATCACCCGGCTCGCCGAGGCGATGCGGCGCCAGGGCGTCCCCGAGGCCCCGCCCGTGCGCACGCTGCCGGACCTCGTCACCGGGCAGGCGCTGCCGACCGACTCCGGACGGGTGGCGCTCGGCCTCGAGGACTCGACCCTCGAGCCGCTCTACGTCGACCCGTCGGGGGCCTTCATGCTCACCGGGCCGCCCGGATCCGGGCGCACGACGGCGCTCGCGGCCCTCGCCGCCGGGCTGCGGCGGGCGCGGCCCGGCGTCCGCAGGGTCTACCTCGGTGCCCGGAGGTCTGCCCTGGCGAACCTTCCGCTGTGGGACGCGAGCTTCACCGGAGAGGATGCCGTGGCGGCCGCCGTCGACGAGCTCCAGCTCGACGTGGGGGTGCGGGAGTTCGCGCTCTTCATTGAGGGCCTGCCCGAGTTCGACTCGACGCTGGCCGAGAGCGGGCTCTCGGGCCTCATCACGGCCATGGACCGCGAGGGCCTGTGGATCGTGGGGGAGTCGGAGACCGCAGGCTGGGGCTCGGCCTGGAGCCTGTCCCAGCCGTTCAAGAACGGCCGCCGCGGCCTGCTGCTCAACCCGGCGGAGATGGACGGCGACTCGCTGCTGAACACGTCCCTGGGGCGCATCCGCAATCCCCGGTACGTGCCTGGGCGGGGCTTCTACGTGGCGCGGGGACGGGCGTACAAGGTGCAGGCCGCCTTCGAGGACCTCGCCGCCGGCTGAGTCCTCCAGGACATCAGTCCCAGACGTCAGCCCTGCGTCGTCCAGCCCTGCCCACATGGAGCGGCCCTGCCGTCTTCGGAGGTCTGGCCTTCTTAGAGGAACCCCGTCATCGCGGCACAGCCCTGCCGTTTCCTAGAAGGGCGGGGGCGGGGCGTGGTGGGGGTAGGTGGTGTAGGCCAGTCCTGCTGGTGAGGTCCAGTGGAGGGTGCCCGGCGGTGTGAAGGCTCCCGGTGGGCTGGTTACCGGTGGATTGGGTGCCGTGGGCTTGGGTGCCGTGGGGCTGGCTGCCGGTGGGCTGGGTGCCGGTGGGCTGGGTGGGGCGTTGCGGCTCTGGGTGGGCGGGATGGGCTGGGTGGTGGCCGCTTGGCGGAGGGTCCAGTGGCCGCGGGTCTTGAGACGGTGGTGTTCGCGGCAGAGAAGGGCGAGGTTGTCTGCAGCGGTGTGGCCACCGGCGTGCCACTCGGTGGTGTGGTCGGCCTCGGTGGTGGGGGCGGGGCGGTCGCAGCCGGGAAAGCGGCAGGTGGCATCGCGGGCGCCGAGGTAGCGGCGCATCGCGGCGGTCGGGGCGTAGCGGGCGCGGCCGATGGCCAGGGGCGCGCCCGTGGCGGGGTCGGCCCACAGCCTCGTCCAGGTGGCGGCCTCGGCCGCGAGGAGCCGTGCCGCTGCGGGGTCGACGGGGCCGTAGCCGAGGAGTTCGGCCGGGGTTTCGGAGGTCCCGGCTGCGGTCGCGGCGGGCAGGACGAGGACGACCTCGCACCGCACCTCGGAGCCCGCAGGGCCAGCGGGCCTGGCTGACCCGGTTGACTTGGCTGACCCGGTTGACGTGGCTGACCCGGCTGACTTGGCTGGCCCGGCTGACTTGGCTGGCGCGCCGGGGATGGCCGGCTCCGCCGCCGTGGCGGCCATCGGGCGCCCGGCGGCGGGTGCCGTGTCGCCGGCGCCCGTGATCCCGCGGACGCCCGTGATCCCGCCTGGGACCGCGGTGCCGGGCGGGACCGTGGTGCTGGCGGTCAGGAGGTCGGCGAAGGCGTCGGCGCGCAGCTGTGCGAGGGTGCGGGCCTCGTCGGGGGCCTGGAGGGAGCGGGCGATGGCCTCGAGGCGGGTGTCGATCGCGGCCCCCTGTTCCAGGGGCAGGTACGCGGTGAGCCAGCACATCCCGTCGGGGGCCGGGTCGAGGTCGACGCGGCGGCCGGCGGCGGCGTGGGCCTTGCGAGCGGTCAGCGGCTCGTCAGCGTGGTCCTCGACGAGGCGGCGCAGCCGACGGGTGAGGGCGGCCGGGGACGGTATCCGGTCGGGGTCGGAGGGGCAGGCGGCCTCGACGGCGGCGGCCAGGAATGCTGGCAGGCGTTCCGCAGGCACGGGGACGGCCGCGTCCAGGACCGCCTTGGCCCGGCGGCGGGAGAGCCGCCCGCCGGCGAGCGCCGCCAGGATGGGGGCCGCGGCCGGGTCGGTCAGGGACAGGGCCTCGGCGACAAGGCCTTTGGCGGTGCGGGCGGAGACTTTCAGGGCCGCCGAGACCTCCGAGGCCGCGATCGAGGCCGCCTCCGCCGTTCGGAAGGGATCGGTGCCGTCACCGGCGCAGAGGTCGACGAGGGCACCTAGAACCGCGGCCTGCTCGGCCAGGCGTGCGGCCTCGACCTGTTCGAGGCGGACCAGGCGGCGTACGAGCCCCGCAGCGGCCACCTCGCGCAGTTCCGCCCGCACCACCGGGGCGGGGAAGACCTCGAGCTCTTCCGGGTCCGCGAACAGTCCCGCATCCACAGAAGCGAACAGTGCCGCGTCCACCCCTCCCCGTACGGACACGGCGAGGTCCTTGTCCGGGACGCGCCGGAACGCTGCCGAGAGCACTGGCCCGAGCGCGGCCGGATCAACCCCCTGCGGCCGCGCCAGATCGTTCAGCTCCCACTCCAGCCGCAACCACTCCGGCGGCTCGGACGGGAACCCGACGGACGACACCGCGTCGTCGGGAGGCACCGCTGCCTCCGACTCCGACCGGCCATCTCGCTCCATACATCAAGAATAGAACATATATTCGATTAATAGAAGAGAGGGGAGCCCATCATAGAATTTCGCTTCACCACTCGCTCCGGGCCGCATCGGAGCAACAGGCGCCGCGTGGGGAGGAGTCCCCATCGTGGCCCTGGCGGCAGGGGGATAGGTTGGTCTATGAACGCAATGGCCGCCTCTGGACGAGGGATCCGAGGATGGGTCGTGGGCGGGATTCCTGGACACGCCGGGGACGTATCGAAAGGAAAGATCATGGCTATTCAGCAGGGCGCCAACGTTGCCGAGCTCCGCGGTGTCGCGAAGCAGTTCGATGCGAAGGCCAACGAGGTGGACCAGATCAAGAACAACCTCAATGCGCTGATCAACAACAACATCCCGGCCAACTGGGCCGGCCGCGACGCCGAGCAGTTCAAGGGCGAGTGGCAGGCCACGGGCATGAAGTCCCTGGCCAAGCTCGTCGAGCAGCTGCGCGACGCCTCGCGCACCATGAACGCCAACGCCACGGCCCAGGAGCAGACCTCCAGCAGCCTGCACTAGCAGCCCCGCGGCCCCCGTGCCGCCAGCGCTCACCGGGCGCCGACCGCGAGAGGCCCCACGGCACCAGCCGTGGGGCCTCTCCTGCGTCTCCCCCCGGCTGACCGTTTCGGGTACGCATCTCGTCGCCCTTTTCGCGTTTCGGGTACATGCGCTCGTACCCGGAAGGCCCCAGAGCCGTCGAGATGCGTACCCGAAACCGGGGGCGGGTCGGGGCCATGGGGCAAGATAGACAGCGTGAGCCCAGAAGCAGCGAGCACCCAGGCAGCGAGCACCGAAGAAGCGGTCGGCGAAGCGGTCGTCCCGTCCGAGTCGCTGCGCGAGGAGTACGACGCCCTCGCGGACGAGGTCCGGCACCACCGCGCCCTCTACTACAACCAGGACGCGCCGGAGATCTCGGACGCCGAGTACGACGCGCTCTACCGTCGGCTCGAGGAGTTCGAGGCGCTCCACCCTGAGCTCATCGCGAACGACTCGCCCACCCAGGAGGTCGGCGGGGAGGTCACGGCGGCCTTCGCCCCGGTCGAGCACCTGGCCCGCATGTACAGCCTCGAGGACGTCTTCTCCCTCGACGAGCTCGAGGCGTGGGTCCGGCGTGCCGAGGCCAGCGTCGCGGCGGCGGGCTTCCCCGCGGCGAGATGGCTCACGGAGCTCAAGATCGACGGCCTGGCCGTCAACCTCCTCTACCGCAACGGCGAGCTGGTCCGGGCCGCGACCCGCGGCGACGGCCGCACGGGCGAGGACGTCACGCACAACGTCCTGACGATCAAGGACATCCCCACCCGGCTCGAGGGCGAGGGGCACCCCGAAGAGGTCGAGATCCGCGGCGAGGTCTACATCCCCACCAAGGCCTTCAACGAGTTCAACGACGCGCTCATCGCGGAGGGCAAGGCCCCGCTCGCCAACCCGCGCAACGCGGCCGCTGGGTCGCTGCGCCAGAAGGACCCCGCCGAGACCGCCAAGCGGCCGCTGAGCATGTTCGTGCACGGCATCGGCGCCCGCGCGGGCCTGAGCACGGCCAGCCAGTCCGAGACCTACGACCTGCTCAAGGCCTGGGGGCTGCCCACGAGCCCGTACTACGAGGTCCTGGACACCTATGAGGAGGTCCTGGCCTTCATCGAGCGGTTCGGCGAGAAGCGGCACAGCCTCATCCACGAGATCGACGGCATCGTGGTCAAGGTCGACGACTTCGCGACCCAGCGGGCCCTCGGCCATACCTCCCGCGTGCCGCGCTGGGCTGTGGCGTTCAAGTACCCGCCGGAGGAGGTCCACACCAAGCTCCTCGACATCCAGGTGAATGTGGGCCGCACCGGACGCGTCACCCCCTACGGCGTGATGGAGCCCGTGAAGGTCGCGGGCTCAACGGTGTCGATGGCGACCTTGCACAACCAGGACGTGGTGCGCGCCAAGGGCGTCAAGATCGGCGACACCGTGGTGCTGCGCAAGGCCGGCGACGTCATCCCCGAGATTGTCGGCCCCGTGCTGGCCCTGCGGGACGAGGCGGCGGTGCGCGACTTCGTCATGCCCACCACGTGCCCCTCGTGCGGGACCCCGCTCGCGCCCGGCAAGGAGGGCGACGTCGACATCCGCTGCCCCAATGCCCGCTCGTGCCCCTCGCAGCTCCGTGAGCGAGTGTTCCACCTCGCCGGCCGCGGGGCCTTTGACATCGAGGCCCTCGGCTGGGAGGCGGCCATCGCCCTCACCCAGCCCGCCGAGCCCGAGGTGCCGCCCCTGGAGAATGAGGCCGGCATCTTCGAGCTCACCGCCGAGGACCTCCGCGACGTGAGGATCCGCCGGGAGAAGCGCTCCAAGGGCGTGGGCACGGGGGAGTGGGAGCTCGTCCCGTACTTCTACACGAAGCCGACGGCCAAGACTCCCTCCAAGCCCACCGCCACGACCGAGAAGCTGTTCCGCGAACTCGAGAAGGCCAAGACCCAGCCGCTGTGGCGCGTCCTCGTGGCGCTCTCGATCCGGCACGTGGGCCCCACGGCCTCCCGGGCCCTCGCCACCCGGTACGGGTCGATGGCGGCCCTGCGGGCCGTCCTCGCCCAGGATGACGCGCGCGAGCAGCTCGCAGACGTCGACGGGGTGGGCCCCATCATCGCGGACGCGCTCATCGAGTGGTTCGCCGAGGACTGGCACCGCGAGATCGTCGACCGGTGGGCCGCCGCCGGCGTGAAGATGGAGGACGAGCAGGACGCCTCGGTGGGCCGCACGCTCGAGGGGCTGACCGTCGTCGTGACCGGAAGCCTCGAGGGCTTCAGCCGCGACGAGGCCAAGGAGGCCATCATCATCCGGGGCGGCAAGGCCTCCGGCAGCGTCTCCAAGAAGACCGACTACGTCGTGGCCGGCGAGAGCGCCGGGACGAAGCTCGACAAGGCCGAGCAGCTCGGCGTGCCGGTCCTCGACGAGGACGGCTTCCGCACGCTCCTCGCCGAGGGCCCCGCAGGGCTGGGCGCCCCGGCGGGGGCCGAGGACGGGGGCGGCGCGGACGCGGGCACCCCGGAACAGGTCATGCGGGCCGAGGAGGACGACGAGTGACGCACGCCCACACGCCCGAGTTCCTCGAGCGCCTCCTGACCGTGGCCCGGAGCGCCGCCGCCGCCGGCGCCGCCGTCCTCGCAGGCCGCGCAGACGGCGTGCTCACCTCCGCCGAGGGCGCCGCCGAGACGAAGAGCTCCGGCAGTGACTGGGTCACCGAATTCGACCTCGCCGCGGAGAAGGCCGTGCGCTCGGTCCTCGCGGCCGAGCGTCCGAACGACATCGTGACCGGGGAGGAGCAGGGAACGAGCCGGGTGGCGGAGCCCAGCGGCTTCCGCTGGTCGATCGACCCGCTCGACGGCACCACCAACTTCATCCGCGACATCGTGTACTACGCCACGAGCGTGGCCGTGGCCGACGAGGACGGCCACTGGCTCGCCGGGGTCGTCAACGCCCCCGCGCTCGGGCGCGAGTACTGGGCCGTCCGCGGAGGCGGCGCCTGGCGGCTCGACGCCGCCCCCGGACGCGCCGGCGACGAGGGCCACCGCGCCGGGCGGCCCCGCCGCCTCGAGGGGCCCGCCCCGGGCAGGGCCGACGACGGGTCGGCGATCCTCGCCACAGGCTTCTCCTACGAGCCCGCGATTCGGGCCGAGCAGGCCGTGGCCCTCAGCGGGCTCATGGACGGCTTCGGCGACATGCGCCGGCTGGGCTCGGCCGCGCTGGACCTCTGCCTCGTCGCGGACGGGACCCACGACGCCTACGGCGAGCGGGGCCTCAACGAGCACGACTTCGCCGCCGGGGCACTCATCGCCGAGGAGGCCGGCTGCTGGGTGCGCCGTCCCGTCCTGACGAGCCCGCTGCTCGGCGGCCCGGACGACGACGAGCGGCTCGCCGCCTGGACCTGCGCCGGGAGCATCGAATTCTCCGGCCGCTTCCCGATCGGATGACGGGCCTCAGGGTCCGCGAGGCGACCCCGGCGGACTACGCGGAGATCGCCAGGATCGCCGAGGCCGCCTACCTCGGCCCGGGCTACTTCGAGAGCGCCGAGCACCCGTACATGCAGCACATCGCGGACGTGGCCTACCGCGCCTCACGGGGCACGGTCCTCGTCGCGGAGCGGGACAAGCGGATCGTCGGATCCGTGACCGTCATGGCGCACGGCGACGGCTTCGACCAGATCGCCCGGCCCGGGGAGTTCGAGTTCCGCCTCCTCGTGGTGGACCCTGCGGTGCAGCGGTCCGGGGCGGGCACGGCGCTGGTGCGCGAGGTCGAGGCGAGGGCCCGGCGGGCGGACGCGACCGCCGTCGTGCTCACCACGGGGGAGGGCTGGGAGGCGCCGAATGCGCTCTACCCCCGGCTGGGCTACGAGCGCGCGCCCGAGCGGGACTGGCCGGTCACGGGGACCGACATCATGCTCCCGGTCTACATCAAGCGCCTCTGACCACCGCGACTAGACTGGATCGCGAACCTTCTAACCACCTTCACAGGGAGATCCATGGCTGAGATCACTCGCGACGACGTTGCGCACCTCGCGCAGCTCGCGCGGATCGAGATGAGCGAGGCGGAGCTGGACAAGATGGCGGGCGAACTGGCCCACATCGTGGACGCCGTCAAGAGCGTGAGCGAGGCCGCGGGCCCCGACGTCCCGGCGACGAGCCACCCGATCCCGCTGCAGAACGTCTTCCGCGAGGACGTCGTGGGGCACGTCCTCACCCCGGCCGAGGCGCTCTCCGGCGCCCCCGACGCAGACCAGGACCGCTTCAAGGTCCCGGCCATCCTGGACGAGGAGTAAGCCCATGGGCACCAACGACAGCCGGCTCAGCGACCTGATCACGTCCAGCGCCTCGGCCCTCGCCGGGAAGCTCGCCTCCAAGGAGGTCTCCTCCGAGGAGGTCACCCAGGCGCACCTCGACCGCATCGCCGAGGTCGACGGCGGGGAGCGCGGCATCCACGCCTTCCTGCACGTCAACACCGAGGAGGCGCTCGGCGTCGCCCGTGAGGTCGACGCGATCCGCGCCGCCGGAGGGGACGACGCCGCCGCCCTCCACCCGCTCGCGGGCGTCCCGATCGCGATCAAGGACCTCATCGTCACGAAGGGCCAGCCCACCACCGCGGGCTCGCGCATCCTCGAGGGCTGGATGAGCCCCTACGACGCGACGGTCATCAAGAAGATCCGGGCCGCGAGGCTCCCGATCCTCGGCAAGACCAACCTCGACGAGTTCGCCATGGGCTCCTCCACCGAGCACTCGGCGTTCGGCCCGACCCGCAACCCGTGGGACCTGGACCGCATCCCCGGCGGTTCCGGCGGCGGCTCCGCCGCGGCCGTCGCGGCGTTCGAGGCCCCGCTCGCCCTCGGCACCGACACAGGCGGCTCGATCCGCCAGCCCGGCGCCGTGACCGGCACGGTGGGCGTCAAGCCCACCTATGGCGCGGTGTCCCGGTACGGTGCGATCGCCATGGCCTCGAGCCTGGACCAGATCGGCCCGGTCTCCCGCACGGTCCTCGACGCGGCCCTGCTCCAGGAGCTCATCGGCGGCCACGACCCGTTCGACTCGACCTCCCTCACCGACTCCTTCGACACCCTGGCCGCCGCGGCGCGCGCCGGCGCCGCCGACGGAAGCCTCCAGGGGCTGCGCATCGGCGTGGTCAAGGAGCTCGGCGGCGAGGGCTACCAGGCCGGCGTGGAGGCCCGCTTCCGCGAGTCGCTCGAGCTGCTCAAGGGCGCCGGGGCGCAGGTCGTCGAGGTCTCCTGCCCCAACTTCAAGTACGCGCTCGGCGCCTACTACCTGATCATGCCGAGCGAGGTCTCGAGCAACCTCGCGAAGTTCGACGGCGTCCGGTACGGCCTGCGCGTCCTGCCCCAGGACGGCCCGATGACGATCGAGCGCGTCATGGCCGCCACCCGCGCCGCCGGGTTCGGCGACGAGGCGAAGCGCCGCATCATCCTCGGCACCTACGCCCTCTCGGCCGGGTACTACGACGCCTACTACGGCTCGGCCCAGAAGGTGCGCACCCTCATCCAGCGCGACTTCGACGCCGCGTTCGCCCAGGCGGACGTGCTCATCTCCCCGACGGCGCCGACCACGGCGTTCCCCCTCGGGGAGAAGCTCGACGACCCGCTGGCGATGTACCTCAACGACGTCGCGACCATCCCCGCCAACCTCGCCGGCGTCCCCGGCCTGTCCCTCCCGAGCGGCCTCGCCGACGAGGACGGCCTCCCCGCCGGCCTCCAGATCCTCGCCCCGGCCCGCGAGGACGCCCGCCTCTACCGGGTCGGCGCCGCCCTCGAGGCGCTGCTCGAGGCCCAGTGGGGCGGCCCGCTGCTCGCCAAGGCGCCCGCGCTCGGCGCCCGTGCGAACGTCGCGCAGTCCGCCGAGACCAACGCAGGAGTGAAGTAGAGATGGCAGCCACGCAGACCGTCCTGTCCTTCGAGACGGCCATGGAGAAGTTCGACCCGGTGCTCGGTTTCGAGGTCCACGTCGAGCTCAACACGAAGACGAAGATGTTCTCCTCGGCGCCGAACGTGTTCGGCGACGAGCCGAACACGGACGTCAACGAGGTGGACCTCGGCATGCCGGGCGTCCTGCCCGTCGTGAACCGGGCCGCCGTCGAGTCGAGCATCAAGATCGGCCTCGCGCTCAACTGCGAGATCGCCGAGTCCTGCCGGTTCGCCCGGAAGAACTACTTCTATCCGGACACGCCCAAGAACTTCCAGACCTCCCAGTACGACGAGCCGATCGCGCACGACGGCTGGATCGACATCGAGCTCGAGGACGGGACCGTCTTCCGGGTCGAGATCGAGCGCGCGCACATGGAGGAGGACGCCGGCAAGCTCACCCACATGGGCGGTGCGACCGGCCGCATCCACGGCGCCGAGTACTCCCTCGTGGACTACAACCGCGCCGGCGTGCCGCTGGTCGAGATCGTCACGAAGCCGATCGTGGGCGCGGGCAGCCGCGCCCCCGAGCTGGCCCGGGCCTACGTCGCCGCCATCCGCGAGATCGTGAAGAACCTCGGCGTCTCGGATGCCCGCATGGAGCGCGGCAACGTCCGCTGCGACGCGAACGTCTCGCTCATGCCCAAGGGCGCCACCCAGTTCGGCACCCGCTCGGAGACCAAGAACGTCAACTCGCTGCGCTCGGTCGAGCACGCGGTCCGGTTCGAGATCCAGCGCCACGCCGCGGTGCTCTCGGCGGGGGAGAAGGTCACCCAGGAGACCCGCCACTGGCACGAGGACACGCGGACGACGACGGCGGGCCGGCCCAAGAGCGACGCCGACGACTACCGCTACTTCCCCGAGCCGGATCTCGTGCCCGTGGTCCCGAGCCGGGAGTGGGTCGAGGAGATCCGGGCCTCCCTGCCGGAGCCTCCGGCGGAGCGGCGCAAGCGCCTCAAGGAGGCCTGGGGCTACGCCGACGCCGAGTTCCGCGACGTGGTCAACGCCGGCGTCCTGGACTCGATCGAGGAGACCATCGCCGCGGGTGCGACCCCGCAGGCGGCCCGCAAGTGGTGGATGGGCGAGATCGTGGGCCGCGCCAAGGCGGCCGACGTGGACCCGGCGGAGCTCGGCGTGAGCCCCGCGGCCATCGTCGAGCTCAACGGCCTCGTCGAGGGCGGCAAGCTCAACAACAAGATGGCCGGGCAGGTGCTCGACGGCGTCGTCGCCGGGGAGGGCACCCCGACCGAGGTCATGGAGGCCCGCGGCCTCGTCCTCGTCTCCGACGACGGCCCCCTCCTCGAGGCGATCGACGCCGCCCTCGCCGCCCAGCCCGGCGTCGCGGACAAGATCCGCGGCGGCAAGGTCCAGGCCGCCGGCGCGATCGTCGGGGCGGTCATGAAGGCCACGCGCGGCCAGGCCGACGCCGGCCGGGTCAAGGAGCTCATCCTCGAGCGGCTCGGCGTCCAGGCCTAGCCGCACCGCGTCCGGGGCGGGCCCTCCTCGCAAAAAGGGGAGTGCCCGCCCTTTGCCGTGCGGGCGCACGGGCGCACCATGGGAGGCGGTCCGGACGGTACCGGCCACGCTCAGGGAGGATGCGATGACGGCGAACGTGAACTACTTCGAGATCGGCACCGAGGACCCGGAAGGGTCGCGGGCGTTCTACGGCGGCCTGTTCGGCTGGGGCTTCGGAGAGCCGTCCCCGGTCGGCTACCGGATGGTCGAGACGGACGCAGGGGGCCTCTGGGACACGGGCGCCGTGGGCGGCGGCCGCTGGGCGGTGTTCTACGTCCAGGTGGACGACGTCGCGGCATCGCTCGCCGAGGCGCAGCGGCTCGGCGCGAGCATCGCCATCCCCCTGACCAACAACGGGGCCATCGAGTTCGCGCACCTGGTGGACCCCGAGGGGAACCGCTTCGGGATCTGGCGGCCCCTCGGGGCCGCTGCATAGGGTGGGCCCATGGCGCCTCTGATCCAGTACCACGCGACGGTCCTCGGAAGCCCGGACCCGCAGACCGCGGCCCGCTTCTACGCCAACCTCCTCGGCTGGGAGCTGGGCGACGACGAGCGCGAATGGGCCACCGTCCTCGACCCGGCCGGCGGGCGGCAGCTCTCCTTCCAGCTGGAGGAGGACTTCGAGCGTCCGGTCTGGCCGGAGAAGCCCGGCCAGCAGCAGATGATGATGCACCTGGACCTGCTGGTGACGGACCTGGCGAAGGCCGCCGAGCATGCCGCCGAGTGCGGGGCCGAGCGAGCCCCGCACCAGCCCCAGGACGACGTCATCGTCTTCTTCGACCCCGACGGCCACCCCTTCTGCCTGTTCGAGAACTAGAGCACCACGCTCCCTCGCGTCGCCGCCGGGCCTTCCTGTGAGCCACCTTTCGGTTGGCCCCCAGTTCGCCCGCGTCCCGCACGCCAGCCCGCGGCGGGCGCGATGATGGATCCATGAGTTCCACCGCTTCACAGCGCACACGCCGTGCACTCGTCATCGGCGCCCTCGGCGTCGCCCTCGTGGGCGGCGGCGGCGCCGCAGTCTGGGCCGCCTCGACGCCGTCGCCCTCACCCTCGGCCCCGTCCCAGGGCAGCCACCCCTCGCCCCTGAAGGGCGGGCACGGACAGGGGCTGATGGCACGCGGCGGACTCCACGGGGAGGTCACGGTCAAGCGCGCCGACGGCACGTACGTGACCCTCGTGGGCCAGCGCGGCACGGTGACCGAGGTGACGGGCACCAAGCTCACGGTCAAGAGCGAGGACGGCTACACGCATTCCTACGTGCTGGACGGCAGCACGAAGTTCCGCTCCGCCTCCGACCCGAAGGGGCCGGCCCTGAAGGCCAGCGACCTCAAGGTCGGCGACGAGGTCGCCGTCCGGGCCCAGCGCAACGGCAGCGTCGACACGGCCACCGCCGTGGTGAAGGGGCCCTTCCCGGTCCGCACCTCCCAGGGTCAAGGAGGCCAGAACCAAGGGGGCCAGGGGCACCAGGGCCACGGCGGCAGGATGCACCGCCAGCCGGGCACGCCGGGCGGCCAGCAGCCCTCACCCAGCCCCTCCGGGAGCCCGTCGGTGAGCGGGTCGGTCTCCCAGTCCTGACGGGCCGGACTCCTCCGGGGCTTTCTTAGAGCGCCCTTAGAGGCGCGCCCCTACGCTGGTTCTGCCCGACCAGCCAGGAGGAGACCCCGTGTCCGTGCCCCCGCGCCCCAGCACCCCCGCCTTCCGCAGCCCCGCGCTCGAGCGCGCAGCCCGCGCGCTGGACCTCGACTTCCCGCGGGGCAGCAGGCAGCCGTCGCTGGTCCGCTTCATCGCGGCCAGCGCCGTCGCCGTCATCGGATCGGTGCTCGCCTGCGCCGCGCTCGCGGCCGCGGCGATCGCCGCCATGCCCGACCTCGCCGGCTACGAGCACTTCCAGTTCATGGAGTACACCAAGCTGACCGTCATCGGCGTGGTCCTCGCGTGCCTCGCCTGGCCGGTGACGGCGTGGCTCTCGTCGAGGGCCTGGAAGCCGTTCCTGTGGCTGGCCCTCGCCGTCACCGTGGTGGGGCTCGCCCCCGACGCCTGGATCCTGCTCAAGGGCCAGCCGGCGGCGGGCGTGGGCGTGCTCGTGCTCATGCACTTCGCCCTGGCCCTCATCACCTACCCGGCGCTCGTCCTCATCGCGCCGCAGCCTCGTGGACGAGATCGAGCATCAGGGCGCGCAGCGCGTCGGTGACCCGCTGGACGGAGCGCCGCCGCGCGTTCTCGGGCCGGATCAGGAGGTCGATGCTGCGCTGGGTGCCGATGCCCGCGAGCGGGCGGAGCACCACCCCAGCCGGCAGCCCGATCGTGGCCGTGTACCGCGGCAGGAGCCCGAGCCCGCCGCCCCCGGCGACGACGGCCGCGACCGTCGAGTAGTCGTTGATGCGGTGCGCGACCTCGGGTGAGACGCTCGCCACGGCGCCGATGGCGGAGAGCACGTCCGCGGGGGAGTAGCCGATCCGGCTCGAGACCCACCGCTCGCCGGCCACGTCCTCCGGGGAGAGCTCGCCGCGGGCCGCCAGCCGGTGCCCGGCAGGCAGTGCCACGTCGAACGGCTCCCGCACGAGCGGGATGGCGACGAGCCGGTCCTCGGGCCAGGACTCGGTGTGCGCGAGGCGGTGGGCGAGCACGATGTCGTAGCGCGCCGTCAGCGCCGGGAAGCCGTGCTGGGGCACGTCCTCGTCCGCGAGCCGCAGCCGCGGCACCGGTGCAGCGGCGGCGCCCGGCTCCACGGCCCCGCTCGGCGGTGCCGTGCCCGCGTCCGCCGGGGACGCGCCGTCGTGCGTCCCGGGACCGGAGGCGAGCCGCCGGGTGAGCCGGCCGAACAGGGCCTGCGCGGCGGAGTGGAACGCGCACACGCTCACGGTCCCCGCCGGGTCCTCGTGGTACGCGCCGATCGCGGCGCGGGCGTCCGCCATGGCCCGCACGACGGCGCCCCCCGCCTCCGCGAGGACCCTCCCCGCATCGGTGAGGACGAGGGTGCGGCCCTCCTTGCGGGTCAGCTGGGTCCCGGCGCTCCGGGCGAGCAGGGCGAGCTGCTGCGAGACGGCCGACGGCGTGACCATGAGCTCCTCGGCCACGGCCTTGACGCTGCCGAGCTCCCCGAGCTCGCGCAGGATCTGCAGTTGACGGACATCCATGCGCCCATGCTAAAGCGTCGATCCCGATGGGCGTGATCTGGCTGCATCGTCGCGCGGCCCACGGGCCCCGTCACCCCGCGAGCCCGTGCCCCACCGCGTAGAGGCTCGCGCCGACGCGGTTGGTCACGCCGAGCTTCGCGTAGATGCGCTCGACGTGGTTGCGGACCGTCTTCTCCGAAAGCGTGAAGCGCTCGGCGATCTGCCGATTAGACTCGCCGCGCGCCACGTGCACGAGGATCTCCGCCTCCCGCGGCGTGAGCCCACCGGCCCGCGTCGCCCCCCGGACCGGGCGGTGGCCGGCCGCCGAGAGCACCGCGGTGACGGCGGTCGGGTCGAGCCGCCCAGCGCGCGCGCGCTCGCGCAGCCTCGTCGCGGCCTGCTCGGGCTGCAGCGCCGAGCGGTACGGGCGCGGCTCGAGGGCGGACTCGTACGCGACCGCGGCCGCGAGGACCCGGTCCGGGACGGGGAGCGTCGCGGCGGCCAGCGCGCGGGGGTACCCGCCGCCGTCGGGCTGCTCATGGTGGTTCGCCGCGATGCGCGCCACCTCGGCCAGCCCCTCGACCCGCCCGAGGATGCGCGCAGTGAGGTACGGATGAAGGCGGGCACGTTCCCACTGCAGGTCGGAGAGGGGCCCGCGCTGCTCCCAGACCTGGTTGGAGACCCCGATCCGGCCGATGTCGTGCACGTGGCCGGCGCGCCGGACGGCCGAGACCTCGTCTGCGTCGAGCCCGAGCTCGGCCGAAGCCCGGGCGGCGAGGTCGGCGACGGCCCGCGAGTGGCCGAGCGTGAACGGGCACTTGAGGTCCGCGAAGTCCCCGATCGCCACGAGCACCCGGTCCAGCTCCGCGGAGTCCATCGGCCGGCTCCGGTCGGGGGCGGCGTCCAGCGCCGCGGCCCAGTAGCTGGCGCCCGCCGGCGGGGCGAGGATCTCGTCCGGGGCGGCGAGAAAGGCATCGGCGACCACGGGGTCGAGCTGGCCGCCGCGGCGCGAGCGCACCATGTGCTCCGCCCCGCCCTGCCCGTAGGTCCGTTCGCGCACCTCGACGAGGTCCGCGACGTGCGCGAGGCGCATCTCGAGCGGGATCGCCGCGCCCGGGAGGCCGGCGGGACTGCCCTGCCCGTCGTAGCGTTCGAACGTGGCGGAGAGCGCCCGCTGCACCCGCTCCGGGAGCCCGATCTCCGCGCACAGCAGGGACGCCGACGCGCAGTGGGAGTGGATCATCTCGCCGAGCTGGCGCCGCGGGTCGTGCATGAGCTGGGCCATGACCTTGAGCCGCTCGGGCAGCGGGGCGCCGAGCGCGACGTTGCCCAGCAGAAACCGCAGGTACGGCAGGCCCGCCCAGTCGACGAGGTAGGCCTGCTGCTTGACGGTGATGTCGTCCCCGAACCACCGCACGTACTCGTGCGAGTCCGCGTGACACCCGATCCACATCACGAGGGTCACGTAGAACGCGGCGTCGCGGTCTTCGAGGCCGAGGCCGAGCCGGTCCGCGAGGCGCGTGGCGATGAGCGAGGAGCGCAGCACGTGCTCGGCGGGCTGGCCCAGGCCGAGGTCGATCGCGATCGACAGGGCCGCGAGGAGCTCTGTGTGCCGTGTGGCGCCCGGCCGGTGGGGCATGGGTCCATCCTCCCGCACGGGGAGGCCGTTGGGGAGGGCCGGTCCGTCCGCGCCCTCAGGCGGCCAGCTCGCGGAGCACACGGTCATGCTCGGCGGCAGAGACATGGTGGGCCGGGTCGAACGCGTCGTAGTGCACGGCGCCGGTCATGAACAGCCCGCGCTGGGGGAGCCAGAAGCCGCCGAGGCGCTGTTGGGCGGGGAGCGGCCGCGGCGCGCCGAGGTCGCGCCCGTCCAGCACGGCATGGCTGTCCTGGACGGCCCAGATCTGGCGGGGCGCCATCGCGAAGCGCTGGCCGTTCGGGACGGCGCCCGCCAGCCGGAGGCGTCCGATCCGCAGGAGTGGGCCGGACACGCGGCCCATGAGTGCCAGCACGCTCCGGCTGCCCCACATCCAGTGGGGCATGAGCGAGCAGACGAGGCTCATCATCCGCGTGACGGGGGTGGCGGCGAGCGCGACGGTCCACGCGAGGGTGCCGGGGATGCCCACGCGCAGCGTCCGGTTGTCGAGCCATTCGACGTCGATCGGGCCTTGGACCGACGCGTTCGTGCAGGCCGCGCCGATGTAGCGCTCGCAACTGAGCTCGGGGGGATTCGTCGAGTAGATGGTCCACCCGCCGTCGGGGCTGCGATGCCAGACCGCGGTGTAGTCGGGACCGAAGCTCGAGCGCATGCGACGGGTCGCGAGGTAGTCGCCGGAGGAGAACGCGAGGCCGACCACGCCGGAGCCTGCGATGCGCTCGTCTGCTCCCGGGGGCAGTGTCGGTGCCGCCTCTGCGGCGGCGCGGATGCTGGTCATCGTGGGGTCCCTTCGTGGTGTCTGACCCCCTCATCGTGCGCCGGCCGGCCGCTCTGGGCATGAGACATCTGCCTCATCTTCGACACCTAAGCAAAGTCAAAGTATCCATTGAGAAACCTGCGGTTGTTCTAAACTTTCCGACGGGCTTGAATGGGCTCATGAAGGCCCTCTACAAGCCCGGCCCGCAGGCCGGCCTCGAGCTCACCGAGCGCCCGGAGCCGCAGGCCGGCCCCGCCGACGTCAAGATCCGTGTCTACACCACCGGCATCTGCGGCACGGACCTGCACATCGAGTCCTGGGACGCGAGCGCGCAGTCCATGATCACCGCCCCGCTCGTGCCCGGCCACGAGTTCTACGGCGAGGTCGTCGAGGTGGGCGAGGACGTCCAGGTCGTCAAGGTCGGCGACCGCGTCTCCGGCGAGGGCCACATCGTGTGCGGCATGTGCCGCAACTGCCGGGCCGGCCGGCGGCAGATGTGCATCAACGTGGTGAGCGTCGGGGTCCAGCGCGACGGCGCGTTCGCCGAGTACGTGGTCATCCCCGAGGCCAACGTCTGGGTCCACCACGACCCCTCCGTCACCCCCGAGCTCGGCGCCATCTTCGACCCGTTCGGCAACGCCGTCCACACCGCCCTCAGCTTCCCCGTGGTCGGCGAGGACGTGCTCATCACGGGCGCGGGGCCGATCGGGCTCATGGCCATCGCCGTGGCGCGGCACGCGGGCGCCCGGAAGATCGCCATCACGGACGTCTCGCCGCGCCGCCTCGAGCTCGCCCGCCAGATGGGCGCCGACCTCGCCGTCGACGTCTCGACCATGAGCGTGCGCGAGGCCCAGCGCGAGCTCGGCATGCTCGAGGGCTTCGACGTGGGCTTCGAGATGTCCGGGCGGCCGGCCGCGCTCGCGGGGATGATCGAGAACATGAACCACGGAGGCCGCATCGCCCTGCTCGGCCTGCCCTCGGAGGCCGCGGAGCTCGACTGGACCAAGGTGGTCACCCACATGCTCACCCTCAAGGGCATCTACGGCCGCGAGATGTTCGAGACGTGGTACGCGATGAGCGCCATGCTCTCCTCCAACCCGGTGCTCCGGAAGAACGTGGCCGCCGTGGTGACCGACATCCTGCCGGCCGAGCGCTGGGAGGAGGGGTTCGCCGTCGCCCGCTCTGGCAGCGGCGGAAAAGTGGTGCTGGACTGGCAGGGCGTCTGAGGGCCGGCCCCGGCGGATGCAGCAGGACGAGGAGAGGAAGACGATGTTCACAGGTGTCAGGGACCAGCTCGCCGCGGAGCTGGAGGAGATCCGCGCGGCCGGCACGTTCAAGGAGGAGCGGCACATCGACTCGCCGCAGTCGGCGCACATCCTGGCCGGCCCGCTCGGACGGCCGGCGGGGGAGGTGCTCAACTTCTGCGCCAACAACTACCTCGGGCTGGCCGACCACCCGGACCTCATCAAGGCGGCGAAGAGGGCGCTCGACGAGCGCGGCTTCGGCATGGCCTCCGTGCGCTTCATCTGCGGCACCCAGGACGCGCACCTGGCGCTCGAGCGGCGCGTCTCGGAGTTCCTCGGCACCGAGGACACGATCCTCTTCTCGAGCTGCTTCGACGCCAACGGGGGCGTGTTCGAGGCGATCCTCGGCCCCGAGGACGCCGTGATCTCCGATGCCCTCAACCACGCCTCGATCATCGACGGCATCCGCCTGTGCAAGGCCGCCCGGCTGCGCTACGCCAACCGCGACATGGGCGAGCTCGAGGCCCGCCTGGCGGAGGCGAAGGCGATGAACGACGGCGCCGGGGCACGGCGGGTGCTCATCGTCACCGACGGCGTCTTCTCGATGGACGGCTACCTCGCCCCGCTGCGCGAGATCTGCGACCTCGCCGAGCGGTACGGCGCGATGGTCATGGTCGACGACTCGCACGCCGTGGGCTTCATGGGCGCCACCGGCGCCGGCACCCCCGAGCACGCGGGCGTCTCCGACCGGGTGGACATCTACACCGGCACCTTCGGCAAGGCCCTCGGCGGCGCCTCCGGCGGCTACGTCTCCGGCCGGGCCGAGATCGTCGCGACCCTGCGGCAGAAGGCCCGGCCCTACCTGTTCTCGAATTCCGTCGCGCCCATGATCGTCGCGGCCACGCTCACCGCGCTCGACCTCGTGGCCGGCTCGGGCGAGCTGCGCGAGCGCCTCTTCGCCAACGCCGCCCTGTTCCGCCGCCGCATGGGCGAGGAAGGCTTCGAGCTGCTGCCGGGCGAGCACGCGATCGTGCCCGTCATGTTCGGCGACGCGGCCCTCGCCGGGCGGATCGCGGCCGAGATGCTCGCGCACGGCGTGTACGTCACGGCCTTCTCCTATCCCGTGGTGCCCCAGGGCCTGGCCCGCATCCGCGTGCAGCTCTCCGCCGCGCACACCGAGGACGACGTCGAGACCGCCGTCCGCGCGTTCGCCGCCGCACGGGAGGCCGTCGCGAGCCGAGCATGATGTGATGTAAATCACATGGGCGGGGGGTCGCTCGGCCCGGTCCCGGTCCTCCGCGGCGCTCCTACCGTGGAAGCTGCGCGGCACGGCGAGCGACGTCCCTGCCGCCCTCCGCGCCGCGCGGCGGCCACGTCCGTGGCCGCCGGGCAATCAGGAGGCATGTCATGAGCGATGTGACGCCTATCAGGAGCAGCGTGCGCACGGGAGGCTCCGGCCTCAAGAATGTGGGCGGGCTCTGGGGCGAGCTCCTCGCAGAATTCCTCGGGACGTTCGTCCTCATCGCGTTCGGCGACGGCGTCGTCGCGATGGCCGTCGCCGCGCTCCCGGGATCGGGCCGCGCACAGACGCCCACCACGATCTTCCTCGCGAGCGGCGACTGGCTGCTCATCACCTGGGGGTGGGCGCTCGCGGTGACGATGGCCGTGTACGTGGCCGGCGGCGTCAGCGGCGCGCACATCAACCCCGCGGTCACGCTCGCGTTCGCCGTGCGCCGGAAGTTCCCGTGGTCCAAGGTGGGGCCCTACATGGTGGCACAGGTGGCGGGCGCCTTCGTCGGGGCCGCCCTCGTGCTGCTGAACTACTTCCCGGCCATCGACGCCTACAACAAGGCGGTCGGGGTGGGCCGCGGAGACCCCAAGAGCAATGCGACGTTCTCGATCTTCGCGACCTTCCCCGCGCCTTTCTACAACGGCAATCCGATCGGTCCGCTGATCGACCAGATCATCGGCACCATGTTCCTCGTCATGCTCGTGGTGGCGATCATCGATCTGCGGAACACGGCCGTGCAGGCCAACCTCGGGCCGCTCATGATCGGCTTCGCGGTGGCCGCCATCGGCATGTCCTTCGGGGCCAACGCCGGGTACGCCATCAATCCCGCCCGTGACCTCGGCCCGCGCCTGCTGGCGTGGCTCGGAGGGTGGGGACAGGTCGCGATGCCGGGAACGGTGGACGGGGCCTTCAGCTGGTACTTCTGGGTGCCGATCGTGGGGCCGCTGATCGGCGGAGTGATCGGGGTGCTCGTCTACGACTGGTTCATCGGCGACGTCCTGCACGCCCGCGACCGCCTCGCCAAGCCCGCGCCGGAGCCGGGGCGCACGCGTGAACCGGGGCAGCCCGAGCCCGGCCGCGCCGGAAGCGAGGCCGCCGGCTGAGGACCCTGTGGGCCGCGCCGGCGCCGGGCTACAGTGAGGCCATGACGGCCACCACCAACAGTGCCCAGGATGTCGACGTCCTCATCGTCGGAGGCGGGATCGCCGGCCTCTCGCTCGCCTCGGAGCTGGCCGGCCGGTGCCGGGTGGCCCTCGTCGAGGCCGAGCCCTCGCTCGCCTACCACACCTCCTCCCGGTCCGCGCAGCAGCTCATCCCGAGCTACGGGCCCCCGCCCGTGCAGGAGCTCACGCGCCGGACCCTGGAGGTGCTGGCGGACGCCGCGGACGGCGCGGGGCGCCGGCTCGTGTGGCCGAGCCGCTTCATGCTCGTGGGCAGCCGCGCCGATGTCGAGGCGGAGTCGCACGAGGGCATGCGGGCGCTCACGCGCGAGGAGGCCACCCGGCTCGTGCCGGCGCTGCGGCCTGACGCGTTCGAGGCTGCCGCCCTGGACACCGACTCCGTCCGCGTGGATGCCCCGGCCCTGCTCGCGTTCCACGAGGAGCGGGCACGGGCGCACGGGGTCGGGCTCCACGTGGGCGCCCCGGTGCACAGCGCCCAGCGCGTGGGGGAGGGGTGGCTCGTGGGCGCGGGCGCCGAGGGCTTCCACGCGGCCAACGTGGTCAACGCCGCCGGTGCGTGGGCCGACGACGTGGCGGTCCTGTTCGGCGTCGAGCGCCTCGGCCTGCAGCCCTACCGGCGGACCGCGGCCCTCGTCTCCCTCGCCGCCCCGCTCGACCCCGACACCCCCATGGTCGCCGCGGCGGACGACACCTGGTACTTCCGGCCGGATCCGGCCGGCGCCCTCGTCTCGCCCTCGGAGTCGGAGCCCTCCCGCGCGGAGGACGCCGTCCCGCGGCCCGGCGACGTCGAGGCAGCCCTCGCCCTCATCCGCGCCGTCGCCGACCTCGAGGTCACGGGGATCGTGCGGGCCTGGACCGGGCTGCGGACCTCGCCCCAGGACGGCCTGCCCGTCGTGGGCTTCGACCCCGAGGGGCCCGGCTTCTTCTGGCTCGCCGGGCAGGGCGGCTACGGCTTCCAGACCTCGACGGCGCTGGCCGAGGCGGCCGCCGCCCAGCTCCTGGCCGGCCCCGAGGCCCTCCGCACCGGCGCGAGTCCGGTATCCGGGACACAGCGGGCCCTGGATCCGCACCGGCTGTCCGTGCGGAGCTGAAGATGGAGGCATGAGCCTCCTCATCGACGCCATCGGCGAACTCTCCACCCAGCACCTCACCGGCGAGGCGAGCCCCGCCTCGGGCGAGGGGGCCGGCGTGCTGCGGGACGCCGCCGTCGTCCTCGACGGGGAGCGGATCGTGTGGGTGGGCCGCTCGGCGGACGCCCCGGCCGCCGACGAGCGCTACGACGCCCAGGGCCGCGCCGTCCTGCCGGGATGGGTGGACTCCCACTCGCACCTCGTGTTCGCCGGCGACCGCACCGCCGAGTTCGAGGCGCGCATGGCCGGGCAGGCCTACGCCGCCGGCGGGATCGGCGTGACCACCGCCGCCACCCGCGCCGCGTCCGACGGCGAGCTCCGCCGCCTCCTCGCGGGGCGCGTCGCCGAGGCGGTGGCCGGGGGCACCACGTATCTGGAGACCAAGACCGGCTACGGCCTCGACGTCGGGCACGAGGCGCGCAGCGCCGTCCTCGCCGCCGAGGCCGTCGACGAGGTCACCTACCTCGGGGCCCACCTCGTCCCCGCCGGCGCCGACCCCGAGGCGTACACCGATCTCGTGTGCGGCCCGATGCTCGACGCCGTGCGCCCGCACGTGCGCTGGGCCGATGTGTTCTGCGAGGCAGGCGCGTTCACCGAGGAGCAGTCCCGCCGCGTCCTGGCGGCCTGCCGCGACGCGGGGCTCGGCCTCCGCGTCCACGGAAACCAGCTCGGCCCGGGCGCCGGGGTCCGGCTCGCCGTCGAGTTCGGCGCCGCGAGCGTGGACCACGTGAACTTCCTCGACGAGGGGGACATCGCCGCGCTCGCGGACAGCTGGGCGGGCTGGGCCGACGGCGGCGCGGCCGGCGCCCCGGGGACCGTCGCGACCGTGCTGCCCGCGTGCGACCTCTCGACCCGAGCCCCGCTCGCGCCGGCACGGGCCCTGCTCGACGCCGGGGTGCAGGTCGCGATCGCCTCCAACTGCAATCCCGGCACGAGCTACACGAGCTCGGTCTCCTTCTGCGTCACGACGGCGGTGCTGCAGATGGGCCTGACGGTCCAGGAGGCGGTCCGGGCCGCGACATTCGGCGGGGCGCTGGCGCTGCGCCGCCATGTCGGGGCGGACGCCGACGGGCAGCGCGCGGTGGGGTCGATCGCCGTCGGCCACCGCGCCGACCTCCACCTCCTCGACGCGCCCAGCGCCACCCACCTCGCCTACCGGCCGGGCATGCCCCTCACCCATGCCGTGTGGCGGGCCGGGACGCGGGTGCGCTGAGCGAGGCGCCCGGACGGGGCAAGATAGACGCATGCCGCAAGCACGCGCCGTCGTCCGTCCTGCCTCCCGCGTCCGGTGGCGCGCCCAGCTGG
This sequence comes from Sinomonas sp. RB5, assembly GCF_054063535.1. Lineage (NCBI taxonomy): Bacteria > Bacillati > Actinomycetota > Actinomycetes > Micrococcales > Micrococcaceae > Sinomonas > Sinomonas sp. RB5. The sequence goes on along the minus strand of NZ_JBSSGJ010000004.1, from coordinate 173,771 downwards.
CGATCGTCCTCGGGCTCTCCCTGGGCCAGTCGGCGGTCTACTCCGTCGTCCAGCTGCTCGACAAGGCCACCCGGGCGCCCCTCTCGCAGGGGACGAGCACCCTCAACCGGTCGCTGAGCACGCGCGAGTACTTCGACCTCGTCTATCAGCTGCTGGACATCGTGTTCTCGCTCGTGCCGGTGGCGCTCGTGCTGTACTTCGTGTGGGACGCGGCCGCCCGGCGCAGCTCCGCGGCGCTGCCGTGGACGACGCCGTTCCGCCGCCTCGGGTTCGACCTCGCCCGGCCCGGGCGGGACTGGCTGTGGGGCGTGGGGCTGTTCCTCGCGATCGGGATTCCCTCGCTCGGGCTCTACTGGGCCGGGCGCGCGCTGGGGATCACCACGGCGATCATCCCCAGCGGCCTCGACGCCCACTGGTGGACCGTTCCCGTGCTCATCCTCTCCGCGATGCGCCACGCCGTCCTCGAGGAGGTCATCGTGGTCGGGTTCATGCTCGGCTGGCTGCGCCGGCTCGGGTGGCGCGCCCCCGCGGCCATCGCGGCGAGCTCGCTGCTGCGGGGCAGCTACCACCTGTACCAGGGGATCGGCCCGTTCGTCGGCAACGCCGTGATGGGCGTCGTGTTCACCCTGGTCTACCGCCGGTACGGGCGGGTCATGCCGCTCGTGATCGCCCACGCCCTGCTCGACATCACCGCGTTCGTGGGCTTCAGCCTCGTGGGGAAGGCGATGGGCCTGGGCTGACCCCTGAACGTGGCGTACGTGACTCCTGAACCTGGCGCACCTGACTCCTGGACCTGACGCAGCTGACTCCCCACCGGGCTGGGCCCGTTGGGGAGTCAGGTGCGCGCAGTTGGAGAGTCAGGTACGCGTGGTCGAGGGGTCAGATCGTGACGGCGCCGCTGGCGGTGTCGAAGGTCACGGACATGATGCCCGGGGTCCCCTTCGGCGAGACCCATTCGACCGCGACGTCCTCGAGCGGCCGCTCGACGGGCTCGCCGAGCCACTCGGTCACGCGCTCGGCCGAGCCCGCGATGGTGAGCCGGCTCATCCGCACGGTTCCGGGGTAGGCGTTCGACGGATGCAGCGAGGGGTCGCCCTCCCACTTGAGCATGTACGGCACCTGGGGGTCCGCAATGAGCCCCAGGATGCCGATCTGCTTCCAGACGAGCTCGCGGCCGTCCGGGAACTTGCGGTTGCCCGGGACGGCCTGGCGGCCGAGGCGCTGCTCGAAGGGCGCGAGGTCGTCGACCTCCACGCACCAGCCCATCCACCCGCCGCCCGCGGCGCTGCGGGCGCGGACGGCCTGGCCGAAGGGCGCCTTGCCCGAGGCCGGGTGGTCCAGGACCTCGACGACCTCGAGGTAGTGGTGGTCCGTGAGCGGGATGATCATGTTGCGGGTTCCGAAGCGCGGGTGGACCCCGCCCTTGACTGCCTCGACCCCGAGCGCGCTGGCGATCCGCTCCGTCGTGGCCAGAAGGCCGTCGGCTTCGCAGGCATAAGAAACGTGGTCCATACGCATGGAAGTCATGGTGCCACTTTGTGATGGACGCCTCAGCTTAGGGTTGCCTTACTAGCAGGGGATGCCCGTCCGAGGGCCGCGCATCGGCGTCAGCGTGCGAGGGGGAGGGAGACCTCCATGGTGGTGCCCTCCGCGCCGGTCTCCGCGATCCGGACGGAGCCGCCGTTGCGGACGGCGATGTCGCGGACGAGCGCCAGGCCGATCCCGAAGCTCCGGCGCCCGGCCGGCGAGGCCGTACCGCCCCCGGCGTAGCGTTCGAAGACCCGCTCGGGCGCCGGCCCGGCGATCCCGGGGCCCGTGTCCGCGACCGTGAGCAGCGCGGCCGTGCCCTGGCCCCTCCCGCCGTCGGAGACCCGCACGCCGACGGTGACCCGGCCGCCGTCGGGCGTGTATTTGACCGCATTGTCGGCGAGCGCCACGATCACGCGCCGCAGCGGGGCCGGGGCGACGGCGACGGGCACCTGCTGGCCGGGCGTGTCCGCCGCGACGACGATGCCCCGCTCGCCGGCGAGCACGGCGACATCGGCCGCGACATCGCGCGCGAGCCCGGCGAGGTCCGTCGGCGTCTCCGGGACGTCGGGTCCGCCGGAGACGCTGTGCAGGAGGTCCTCGATGACGGCGGCGAGCTTGGCCGAGTCGGTGCGCAGCTCGGCGAGGACCCCGGCCGCCTCGCTGTCGTGCCCCAGGCGCCGCTGCGCGAGCTGGATGCGCGTGTTCAGGACCGTCAGCGGCGTGCGCAGCTCGTGGCTCGCGTCCTGGACGAAGCTGCGCTGGAGGGCGAGCGACTCGCCCAGCGGCTTGACGGCCTGCCGCGCCACGAGCGCGCCGACGACGCCGGCGAGCACGATCCCGAACACCCCGCCGGCGACCAGGGCGCCGAAGACGTCCACCGTGTCCAGCAGGAGCTGCTGCCCGCTGCGGGCCGCGTGCGCGGCGATCTCGGAGGGCTGGGACTTGACCCAGATGAAGACGGCGGCGGCGGCCAGGAGGAGCACGACGACGACGGCGACGGCCGCCGCGATCTGCAGGCCCACCTTCAGGGCGGCGCGCCGCAGCGCCGCCTCGTCCGAGTTCGCCGGGCGGCGCCGGGGGAGGCGCGGGCTGCGGGCCGGCGCCGTCATTCGAGGCCGCCGAGCTGGTAGCCGACGCCGTGCACGGTCCTGATCACGGTCCTGTCCGTCTTCTTCCTGAGGTAGTGGACGTAGGTGTCGACGACGCCGGGGGTGTCGCCGGCGTCGAACACCGAGGCGAGGAGCTCGGCGCGCGAATGGACCCGGTCCGGCTCGGCCGCGAGGCGCGCGAGCAGCGATGCCTCGGCCGCCGAGAGCTCGACCCGGTGCCCGTACGGCGAGGTGAGCACACGGGCCGCCGGATCGAGGTCCCACGAGCCGACGGCCAGCAGGGCGGGGGCGGGCGGCGCGTAGGACCTCGTGAGCGCGCGGAGCCGGGCCGCCAGCTCGTCGGAGTCGAAGGGCTTGACCAGGTAGTCGTTGGCGCCGGCGTCGAGTCCCTCGACCTTGTCCGGGACGCTGCCGAGGGCGGTGAGGATGAGGATCGGGACCGCGAGTCCCCGGGCGCGGATCGACTTCACGAGGGAGACGCCGTCCACGAGCGGGAGCCCGCGGTCCACCACCAGGGCGTCCCACTCCTCCCCGAGCGCGAGCCGGAGGCCCTCGCGCCCGTCGGGGGCGAGGACCACATCGAAGTCGTCACCGAGCAGCTCCGCCATGAGCGGGCCGAGCTGGGGATCGTCCTCGACGAGCAGGACGCGGGGCGTGGCGGTCATGGCTGCCATTGTGCCAAGCGGGGGCGCCGGGCGCCCCGGTGGCGCACGGGCCGGCTCAGTCCTGCTCGGCGCCCACCGGGGCCGGATCGGGCTGCGCGGCCTTGCGGCGGCGGCGCCAGATCTCGAGGGCGATGGGGATGACCGAGGCCGCGACGATCAGCACCGAGAGGATGTCGATGTTCTTGGCGATGAACTCCACGTGGCCGAGCCACACGCCCAGCAGCGTGATGGACACCGACCATGCGACGCCGCCGAGCACGTTCCAGCCGACGAACCGGCGGTAGGGGTAGTGCGCCATGCCCGCCGCGAGCGGGACGTAGGTGCGCACGATCGGCACGAACCGGGCCAGCACGAGGGCGCGGCCGCCGTAGCGGCCGAAGAACTCCTCGGCGCTGTCGAGGTAGGAGAGCTTGAGCACGCGCGCGTCGGCGCGGAACCAGCGCTTGCCGACGAACCGCCCGAGCAGGTACCCGGCCTGGTCGCCGCCCACCGCCGCGGCCGCGACGACGAGCATGAGCACGGGCAGGCTCAGCCCCAGCTGGGCGTGGAGGAGGCCCACGGTGAACAGGAGGGAGTCGCCGGGGAGGAAGGGGAAGAGCAGGCCGGACTCGATGAAGACCATGAGGGCGACCACGCCGAGGACCCAGGGGCCGGCTCCGGTCAGGAGTGCAGTGGGATCGAGCATGGGGGATCAGCGGCTTTCGAGTCGGGTGATGAAGGGCACCTTGGCGAGCACCGGCGGGACGAGGCGGTTCCAGAGGCCGGCGAAGAGGAAGATCCCGGCAATCGAGGCGGGGAAGGAGACGAGGACGTCCATCGGGTAGTGCATACCCACGTAGACGCGGGTCCACGCAACGAAGACGGACGCCGCGAACCCGACGCCGAGCACCCAGACCCCCCAGCGCGTGTGCCTCAGGAGGAAGTACAGCGCGATGGTGAGCGAGACGGCGAAGCAGACGTGGCCGCTCGGGAAGCTGTTGGGGTCCATGGCATTGGAGATGGGGTGCGCGAGGAGGCCCTGGTCGGGCCGCTGGCGGTGCACCGCGTACTTGAAGATCAGGCTGTAGACCCAGCCGAAGCCCGTGATGCCGACGACGGCGAGGGCGTCCACCGGGGTGCGCCGCACGAACCACAGGGCCGCGAGCACTACGACGAGGATCACGATGGCGCCCTTGGGGCCGAGGATCTGCTCGAGGGCCAGGGAGACGGTGTCCATCCACGGCACATGGTGCAGGCTCATCCACGCGTCGACGTTGAATTCGGCGTTGGTGTAGGCGCTCGTGGTGGCGGCGAAGCCCAGGGCCAGCACCACGACGCTCATCGCGAGGGGCACGAGGATCCAGTGCTTGAGCGTGGGCAGGTGGAGGAGCCGGCTGCGGGCCGGGAGGTCGGCCCAGGCGCTCGGCCGGGGAGACGCGTCGTGGGAGGTCGTCATGGCCCCATCATGGGGCCGGCGGTCTAAGACGGTTCTAAGAACCCGTGCTCCGCCGGCCCGGGGCCAGCGGCGGCACGATCGTGCCGGTTCCAGGTCGTCGCTGTGGCTTGACTCACACCGCGGGCCCGCGCAAGCTGGACAGCGGAACGTTCGTGCCGGTACTTCCGTCGCGGCGCGGAGCCCGGATGGGGTCGGGCGGGGAGCGGGGGAGGCGTGTGGGCAAGCTCAGCAGGACGGTCGCCGGTGAGGTGAGGGCCCGCCGTCGGGCGCTCGGACTGACACAGCAGGACCTCGCGGAACTCGCCGGCGTGAGCGAGCGGTTCGTCCGCTTCGTCGAGCAGGCCAAGGCCAGCGTCCAGCTCGACGCCCTCGAAGCGGTCCTCGACGCGCTCGGGCTCGAGCTGCGCCTCGCCGGCCGGGGCGGGGCCCCGTGACCCGGCACCGCATCGCCGACGTCTACAAGGCGGGCTTCCTCGCTGCCCGGATCGAGCGCTTCGAGGGGGGGACCCGCTTCGCCTACCTGCCCGGCTACGTCCTCTCCGGCGGCGAGCCGGTCGCGAGCACCCTGCCGCTCACGGGCCGCCCGGTCGTGACCGGCGCCGGCGCCGTGCCGCCGTTCTTCACCGGTCTCCTGCCGGAGGGCCGGCGCCTTGCCTCGCTGCGCCGCGCGGTCAAGACCAGCGCCGACGACGAGCTCGGGCTCCTCATGGCCGCCGGCGCGGACCCCGTGGGAGACGTGCAGATCGTCCCCCATGGCGAGCCGCTCCCCGGCGTGGGCGCCGCCACGGGCCCCGGCATTCCGGACGGCACAGGCACCCCGGAGGGCACAGGCGCCCCGGACAGCACACGCGGCCGTCCCGAGGAGCAGGCGGTGGTGCTGGACCCGCGCCGCACCCCGGACTTCGCCCGCCTCCTGGACGATCCGAACCTCGTGGACCCCAAGGCGCTCGCCGGCGTGCAGGACAAGGTCAGCGCGGGGATGATCTCGGTGCCCGCGGCCCAGTCCGGGCGCAGCTACATCCTCAAGCTCAACGCCCCCGAGTTCCCGCACGTGGTCGAGAACGAGCACCTCATGTACCGCTATGCGGTGAGGCTGCGGATCCCGGTGAGCCCGGTCAGGCTCGTGCACGACGTCGCGGGGAGGGCCGGGCTGCTCGTCGAGCGCTTCGACCGGCCGCCCCGCGAGGCGGGCGCGGCGGGGGCCGGCGTCCTCCGCCTGGCGGTCGAGGACGGCTCCCAGCTTCTCGGCCTGTACCCCGCGGACAAGTACAACGTGAGCTACGAGGAGCTCTGCAGCGTGGTGGCCGCCCACTGCGCCGCGCCGCTGCCGGCGCTGCGGAGCCTCGCCCTCCAGGGCGCCTTCGCGTGGCTCACCGGCAACGGCGACCTGCACGCCAAGAACGTCTCGGTGGTCCGCGGGCTCGCGGTGCCGGGGGAGTGGGCGGTCGCCCCCGTCTACGACATCCCCTCGACCGTGCCCTACGGGGACAAGTCGCTCGCCCTGCCGCTGGGAGGCAAGCGCACGGGGATTTCCCGGCGCCACTTCCTCGCCTGGGCGCACGAGCTCGGGCTCCCGGCCCGCGCGGCGGAGGGGGTGCTCGCCGTCGCCCTGCGGGCGGCCGGCCCGCTCGTGGCGGACCTGCAGGCGGCCGACGGCGGCCCCTCGCCGTTCGCGGCCGCCGTCACCCGCGCGTGGGTGAAGGAACTGCGGCACCGCCGCCGCCTCATGGAGGGCTGAGGGGCCGCCGCAGACCCCGCAGACCGGGGACGTTCGGGGCCCTAGGCGGCGGGAAGTCACAGACGGTCACAGTCTTCGGGCCCCCTCTCAGGCGCCCCTACACTCGTGCCATAGGTCATGAGTGCCAGCGCCAAACCCCGGTTCGCTGGCCGGCAACCCTCCGCCGCGGTGGGGTGCCCCGGGTGAAGACCTGGGCCGGCGAGAGCCGCCGGTCAAGCGCAGCGCAAAGGAGCTTGCTATGTCCAGCAACCCCCAGTGGTCCTTCGAGACCCGCCAGATCCACGTCGGTCAGACCCCGGACGCCGAGACCGGAGCCCGGGCCCTGCCGATCTACCAGACCACCTCGTTCGTGTTCCCGAGCGCCGAGAGCGCCGCGAACCGCTTCGCCCTCGCCGAGCTCGCCCCCATCTACACGCGCATCGGCAACCCGACCCAGGACGCGGTCGAGCAGCGCATCGCGAGCCTCGAGGGCGGCGTCGCCGCGCTCCTGCTCTCCTCGGGCCAGGCGGCCACCACCTACTCGCTCCTCAACGTCGCCGAGGCGGGCGACCACGTGGTGGCGAGCGCGAGCCTGTACGGCGGCACGTACAACCTGCTCAAGCACACGTTCGCCAAGTTCGGCATCGAGGTCACGTTCGTCGAGGACCCGGACAGCCTGGACGAGTGGAAGGCCGCGGTCCGGCCGACCACGAAGGCGTTCTTCGCCGAGTCGATCTCCAACCCGCGGCAGAACGTCCTCGACATCGAGGCCGTCGCCGGTGCCGCGCACGCGGCCGGGGTGCCGCTCATCATCGACAACACCGTGGCGACGCCGTACCTCGTGCGCCCGCTCGAGCACGGCGCCGACGTCGTGGTCCACTCGGCCACCAAGTACCTCGGCGGCCACGGCTCCGCGATCGCGGGCGTGATCGTGGACGGCGGCAGCTTCGACTTCGCCCAGGACCCCGAGCGCTTCCCGGGCTTCAACACGCCGGACGAGAGCTACAACGGGCTCGTGTTCGCCCGCGACCTCGGCGTCGGCGGCGCCCTCGGGGCCAACCTCGCGTACATCCTCAAGGCGCGGGTCCAGCTGCTCCGCGACCTCGGCTCCGCGGTCTCCCCGTTCAACGCCTTCCTCATCGCCCAGGGCCTCGAGACCCTCTCGCTGCGCGTCGAGCGCCACGTCGAGAACGCCCAGAAGGTCGCGCGCTGGCTCGAGGCAAGGGCCGACGTCGAGTCGGTCGCCTACGCGGGCCTGGCCTCGAGCCCGTGGCACGCGCTCGGGAAGAAGTACGCCCCGAAGGGCACCGGCGCGATCGTGTCCTTCGAGCTCGCCGTGAACGACGGCGCGGACCCCGCCGCGGCGGGAGCGGCCTTCGTCGACGCCCTGTCGCTGCACTCGCACGTGGCCAACATCGGCGACGTCCGCTCGCTCGTGATCCACCCGGCCTCCACCACCCACGCCCAGCTGACCGCGGAGCAGCAGCGGGCCGCGGGCGTCACCCCCGGCCTGGTGCGCCTCGCTGTCGGGCTCGAGGCCATCGACGACATCCTCGCCGACCTCGAGGCGGGCTTCGCCGCCGCCGCGGCCGTCGGGCAGTCCCAGGCCGGCGCCCGGCAGGGGGAGGCCGTCGCGGAGCCCGTCGCGTGACGCTCCTCGACCGCCCGGGCGTGCCCGGCTCAGCTGCCGCGCGCCGCGGCGAGCGCACGACGGCGCCGCGGCAGGACGGCGTCGTGCTCACCGCCGGCGTGGGGGCCCTCCAGCTCGAGGCCGGCGGCGCGCTGCCCGAGGTCGAGCTCTCCTACGAGACGTGGGGCACGCTCGACGCGGACGCCTCCAACGCCGTCCTGATCCAGCACGCCCTCACCGGAGACACGCACGTGGCCCAGGGCCACGGGGCCGAACCCGGCTGGTGGGACGCGCTCGTGGGGCCGGGCAAGCCGGTGGACACCGAGAAGTACTTCGTCGTCGCGGCCAACATGCTCGGCGGCTGCTACGGCAGCACCGGGCCAAGCAGCCTCGACCCCGAGGGCGTCCCGTGGGGGTCGCGGTTCCCGTTCGTGACGATCCGCGACTCGGTCCGCGCCGAAGCCCGGCTCGCCGACCGGCTCGGGGTCCGGCGGTGGCACGCCGTGCTGGGCGGGTCCATGGGCGGTGCCCGGGCCCTCGAGTGGGCCGCCATGTACCCCGATCGGGTGCGGCACTGCGTCGTCGTCGCCATCGGGGGGTACTCCACTGCCGAGCAGATCGCACTCGCGCAGGCCCAGCTCCTCGCCATCCGCCAGGATCCGGCGTACCGCGGCGGCGACTACTACGGCGGCCCCGAACCGGTGGCAGGCCTCGGCCTGGCCCGGCGCATCGCCCACATCTCCTACCGCTCCGAGGCCGAGCTGAACTTCCGGTTCGGCCGCCGCGGCCAGGGCGCCGAGAATCCGCTCGAGGCGCCCGGCGGCGCGGCAGAGCGGGGGCGCTACCAGGTGGAGAGCTACCTCGACCACCAGGCGGACAAGCTCGTGGGCCGCTTCGACGCCAACAGCTACGTGGCGCTCACCGAGGCGCTCATGAGCCACGACGTCGGCCGCGGCCGCGGCGGGATGCAGCGCGCCCTCGCGGGGGCCAGGGCCGAGTTCTTCCTGGCCTCGGTGAACTCCGACCGGCTCTACTTCCCGGAGCAGAGCGATGAGCTCGCGCGCGCCCTGCCCGGCGAGGTCCCGGTGCACTCGATCGATGCGAAGATCGGCCACGACGGCTTCCTGACGGAGATCGGCCAGCTCGGCGCGGAACTGCGCCGGCGCGTCTTCACGCTCTGAGCCCGCCGGGGCGCCCCGCAGCCCACGGGCGCACCCCATCGGCGGAGGCACAGGAATCACACAGCTTCCTCCCGCCCAAGCTACAAGTGCGTCCTCCATGCTGGAAGAAGACCAGAGGAGGACCAGATGGGTGAGAGCATCCGCGAAACGGGCCGGCGCCGGGCGCGCCTGGCCGCTGTGGCCGTCGGCGCCACCGGCGTCTTCGGCGTCGGCGCGATCGCTGCCGCCGTGTACGTCCCGGCCGTTGTCCAGAACGTCACGACCCCCGGCTCCTCGGACGACTCCGGCCAGAGCGGGGTGTCGGGGCAGGACGGCAGCGGGACCAACAGCGCCCCGCTGGACAACGGCGGCACGCGCCACAGCCGCTACCAGCAGTACCAGTCCGGCACGCAGGGCCTTGCGCCGTCCCAGGGCGGGGGCCCCATGGGCCAGTCCTCAGGGTCCTGAGATGGCGGCCCACGCCGACTTCGAGGCGTTCACCTGCGACTGCCGGGTGGCCGTCGCGGACTCCTCGGCCCTCCCCGCCGCCCTCGCCAGCGTCACGGCACTCCTGCGCCGCGTCGACCAGGCGGCCAGCAGCTACCGCGCCGACTCCGAGCTCGCCGTGCTCCAGCGCTCCGGCGGCGGCACGGTGAGCTCGCTGCTCGCGCACCTGATCCGCGCTGCGCTCGACGTCGCCGAACGCAGCGGGGGCGACGTCGTCCCGACCCTCGGGCGCGAGCTCACCTCCTTGGGGTTCGGCCCGCTGGAGGAGGACGCGGCCCCGGAGGCCCCCGTCCTCCGGCCGGCCGAGAGCTGGCGCGGCATCAGCCTGGAGGGCAACGAGCTGACGCTGCCGCGCGGCGTCGTCCTCGATCTCGGCGCGACGGCGAAGGCCGCCGCCGCAGACCTCGCCGCCCGCGGCCTCCGCGACGAGCTCGGCACCTCCGTCCTCGTCTCGCTCGGCGGCGACATCGCCACGGCCGGCGACGACGCGTGGGAGATCCTCGTCCAGGACCTCCCCGGCGATCCCGCGACCCAGGTCCGGCTGACGGGCGGGTGGGCCATGGCCACGTCGAGCACCCAGAAGCGCCGCCGCGGGGCCTCGGTGCACCACATCCTCGACCCCTGGACGGCGCTGCCCGCTCCCGCGACCTGGCGCAGCGTCACCGTCGCGGCCCCCGACTGCCTGAGCGCGAACATGGCCAGCACCGCCGCGATCGTGCGCGGACCCGCGGCGGTCGCGCGGCTGCGCGAGTCGGGATTCCCCGCGCGCCTCGTCAGGGACGACGGCGGCGTGATCGAGCTCGGCGGCTGGCCCGCGCCGCGCACCGGGGCCGACGCGCCCCTCGCAGCGGGGGCGCGCGGATGAACGAGATCATGTGGGCCATCGGACGGGCCGGCGGGATCGTCTCGCTCGGCCTCTTCACCCTGGTGCTCGTGCTCGGGATCGTGAGCCGGTCGGGGCGCCCGCTCCTCGGGCTGCCCCGCTTCTCCGTCGCGCTCGTCCACCGCAGCACCGCCCTCACCGCCGTGGTCTTCCTGGCCCTGCACGTGGGCACCCTCATGCTCGATCCGCACGCCAAGCTCGCACTCCCCGATGTGGTGGTCCCGTTCATCGCCGCCTGGAACCCCTTCTGGGTAGGCCTCGGGACGGTGGCACTCGACCTCGTGCTCGCCCTCGTGGTGACGGGGCTGCTGCGCCAGCGCCTCGGCCAGCGGGTGTTCAGGACCATCCACTGGGCGGCGTACGGCATGTGGCCGATCGGCCTCGCGCACGCCCTCGGCACCGGCACCAACGCGGTGGACCTGTGGTTCCAGGCCTACGCGTGGGGCTGCGCCGGCGCCGTGGCCTGTGCCGTCGTCTGGCGCCTGAGCGCGGGATTCGCCGAAACGTCCGCGGCGCGGCTCGGGCGAGCCTGAGAGGAACGGCCCACTCCATGGAAGCGACAACCGAGACGGACATCAGACTCCCCGCCCTCGGCACCGGCCGGCTCTTTGCCGCAGCCGGCCCCGGCAGGGCGGCCCACGAGGCGGCCTACGGCGCGCGCCGCGACGACTGGACCCGCGAGGCACTGCTCACCGAGCTCGAGGCCTCCGGCCTTGCCGGCCGCGGCGGAGCGGGCTTCCCCGCCTGGCGCAAGCTCTCCTCCATCAGCGGGCGCCGGCCCGTGGTCATCGCCAACGGCGCCGAAGGCGAGCCCGTGAGCCGCAAGGACGCCGCACTCCTGCGCCGGGCCCCGCACCTCGTGCTCGACGGCCTCCTCGACGCCGGGGAGGCGCTGGGCGCCTCGCAGCTGTTCGTCTATGCCCCCGCGGACGCGCTCGCGGCCGTGGCCGAGGCCGTGGCGGAACGCCGGGACGCCCGCCGCGTCCGGCTCGTCGAGGCCCCGCGGACGTTCATCTCCGGCGAGGCCACGGCGGTGGTCTCCGCCCTCGAGGGCGGCCCTGCCCTCCCGCGGGACACGACCGTGCGCCTGAGCACCAGCGGATACCGCGGGCAGCCCACGCTCCTGCACAACATCGAGACCCTTGCGCAGCTCGCCCTCGTGGCCCGCTACGGGTCCGCCTGGTTCCGCAGCACCGGCACCCGGGAAGACCCCGGCACGAGGCTCGTGAGCCTGGCAGGCGATGTGCCCGCCGACGCGGTGCTCGAGGTCCCCGGCGGCGCGACCGTCCGCGAGATCCTCCAGGCCGGGGGAGTGGACGCCGCGTCCACCGCCGCCGTCCTCGTGGGCGGGTTCCACGGCGCGTGGGTCCCCGCCGGCGGCTTCGACCGACCCATGACGGCGGCGGGCCTCGCCCGCTACGGCGGCCGCCCGGGCGCGGGGGTGCTCCTCGCAGTCGCGAAGGGGCGGTGCGGCCTGACGGCCGCGGCGCCGATCGCGCGCTACCTCGCCGACAGCTCGGCGCAGCAGTGCGGCCCCTGCATGTTCGGCCTGCCCGCCATGGCTGCCGTCGTGGAGCGGATCGCCGCGGGCGAGCGCACCCCGTGGCTCGCCTCGGAGGCCGAGCGGCTCGCGGGCCTCGTCACCGGCCGCGGCGCCTGCCGGCACCCCGACGGGGCCGCCGGATTCGTCCGGAGCACCCTGTCGGTCTTCCGCGACGAGGTCCACGCGCACCTCGGCGGGGCCTGCGTCCAGGGGTGGCAGCGATGAGCCGCACGCAGCTCGAGCTGCACATCGACTTCACCCGCTGCGAGGGGCGGGGGCTCTGCACGGAGCTCCTCCCCGAACTCCTCGTCCGCGACGACTGGGGCTACCCCGTGGGCCGCGGAGGGCGCGACGTGCCGGTCCCCGGCGCACTGGGCGGGGCCGCCCAGGACGCGGTGGACCTGTGCCCCGTCCAGGCGCTCCTGCTGCGACGCGTCAGCCGCGCATGACCTCTCAGCCGCGCATGACCTCGTTGCGCGCCTTCATGTACTCCTCGAGCGAGATCTTCTGCTCGGAGAACTGCCGGTCGAGCTCCGCGAGCTTCTTGGCGCGGTAGCCCTGCGGCGCATCATCCGGCGCCCCGGGCTCCACCGATGCCGTTGCCGCCGGCCGAGCCGGCCGAGCCGGGGCTCCGGCCTGGCCCTGCGGGGTGGACTGTGCCTGCGGGTTGGGCTGTGCCTGCGGAGCAGGCTGTGACTGCTGTGTCGGCTGGCCGGGGAAACCGGGGGGCAGGGGCTGCTGCCACCACGGCACGTCCGGCCGGGCCGTGCTCTGGCCCTCCGCGATCCCGCCCTGCGGGTACCGACCGCCCTGGGGAGACTGGGCGCCCTGCGGGTACTGGCCGCCCTGGGGAGACTGGGGGTACTGGCCGGGCTGCGGATACTGCGGATACTGGCCGTACTGGTCCCGGCCGTACTGGTCCCCGCGGTCCCGGGGGTACGGCGGGCGCCCCGTCCCGGGTCCGGGCTGGCGCATCTTCCGCATCACCATCGGGATCACCCACCAGAAGATGACGACCCAGAAGATCCAGTTCCCACTCATGCCACCAGCCTACGCCGCCACCTGAGGGCCAGCTGTGGGCCGTCTGGGCGGACCCCCGCGCGCGGCTCGGGTCAGCTCGGTTCGCCCGAGCCGAGGGGAGCTCCCGCGCCGAAGACGGGCCCCGCCGTCGGCCGCTTCGCCGAGATGCCGTCCCCGCTCGACTTGTGCCGCAGCCTCCGGATCACCCACGGGACGAAGTACTCCCGCGCCCAGACAAGGTCCTCGGTCCGGGCCGCACGCCAGGTGCGCACGGGAGTCGGGCTCGGGTCCATCGGCTCGAGGCCGTGGCGGACATTGAGGGCCTCGAGGGCCATGATCGCGATGGTGTGGTGGCCGAGTGGGGAGAAGTGCAGCCGGTCGGTGTCCCACATGCGCGGATCGGAGAGCTGGCGCAGGCCCCACATGTCGGCCACGACGGCGTCGTGCCGCGCCGCAACCACACGCAGGTTCTCGTTGTAGATGGCGACCTTGCCGCGGATGGCCGAGAGCACGGGAGTCGAGCCGATGTCCGGGCCGTTGAAGAGGAGCACCGTGGCGCCCGCGTCGGCGAGGCGTCCCACGGCGGAGTCGAGCCGGAGCGCGAGGGCATCGGGATCGCTCCCCGGCCGCAGCAGGTCGTTGCCGCCGGCCGAGACCGACACGAGGTCCGGTCGGAGCTCGAGGGCCGGCTCGAGCTGCTCGTCCAGGATGCGGCCCAGGAGGCGCCCCCGGATCGCAAGGTTCGCGTACGCGAAATCCTCGGTGCCGTGCGAGAGCTCCTCGGCCAGCCGGTCCGCCCAGCCGCGGTGGCGCCCCGGGTTCTGCGGATCGGGATCGCCGATCCCCTCGGTGAAGGAGTCCCCGAGCGCCACGTACCGGTGCCACGGGTGCCGGCGCCCCTCCGGGAGACCGATTTCTGCTGGGGCCTCGCGTTCGACGGTCATGGCTGCAATTATGCCGCGCAAGTAAACCTGAACGGTCTTTCAGATAGGCAGCGCCGCGCTCGGCGAGAATAGTTGATGCTTCAACTATGTGTCACAATGGGGACATGACTGATGCCCCTGCCGACGCCCGGCGCGCCGCCTTCCCCGCCCACTACCCCGAGCACGTGGCCCTGTGGAACCGCCCCGAGGAGGACCGGGAGGGCACGCCGCTCCTGGTGCTGCTCCACGGCTACGGCTCCAACGAGGCCGACCTCATGGGCCTCGCCCCCTACGTCCCCGCGCAGTTCGCCGTCGCCTCGCTGCGCGCGCCGCAGGAGCTGGCCCCCGGGGCGTACCAGTGGTTCCCGCTCATGGCCGCGCAGGACTTCACCATGGACGCCGTCGAGGCCGCCACCGAGTACGTCCTCGCCTGGCTGGATGACGTGCGCGGCCGGCACAGCTCCGTGACCGTGCTCGGCTTCTCGATGGGGATGGCCATGGCGACCTCCCTCGTGCGGCGCCGCCCGCGCGACTTCGCGGCCGTGGTGGGCCTGTCCGGCTTCGCTGTCGATCCGTCCTCAGCCGGCGCCCCGGCGGAGGACTACGGCTACTTCCTCGACGGGGACCTCGACGGGACGCTCCCCATGTTCTGGGGCCGCGACCAGGCCGACCCCGTCATCACGCAGGACAAGGTCGAGTACACGATGGGCTGGGTGCGCAGCCACGTGCAGCTGACCAAGGTCACGTACCCGGGGATCGGGCACAGCGTCAGCGCGCCCGAGATCGCCCACGTGAAGGAGTTCCTGGAGCTCTCGGTCCTCAAGGGCTGAGTCCCGCGGCGCACGACGGCGGCCGCCCGCCTCGGGCGGCTGCCCCGCCTTGCGCTCGGGCGGGGCCGGCGCTCCGGCCAGGCGCTCCGGTCAGGCCTGCGGCACGAGGCGGACGCGCTGGCCGTTGACCTCGACCGAGTCGCCGACCACCAGCTGCCGCCCGCGGCGCTCCTCGATCTCCCCGTTGACCTTCACCAGGCCGTGGCGGATGAGCTCTGCGGCCTCGACGCCGTCCTCGACGAGCGAGGCGAGCTTGAGGAGCTGTCCGAGCCGGATCGTCCCCTCGCGGATCTCGACGGTCTCCTCGGCGCCGCTGCCCTGGGAGGAGGGCTGGCCGGTGGCACGGGAGGATTCGCGGCGCGTCATGCTGCAACTCTAGGCTAGGCGGATGACTGACGCCCCCCGCGCGCCCCTGCCCGTGTGGCTCGCAGCGGCCGTCCTGGCAGGCATCGCCATCCCGGCCCAGGGGCGCGTCAACGGCGCCCTCGGCCTCAGGGTCGGCGACGGGCTCGAGGCGGCCCTCGCGAGCTTCTCCACCGGGCTCGTCCTCTTGATCGGCATCGCCCTGGCACTCCCGTCCGGCCGGGCGGGCCTGAGCGAGATCGTGCCTTCGCTGCGTGGGGGCCGCGTCCCGTGGTGGTACCTCGGCGCGGGCCTGTTCGGGGCGCTGTTCGTCGTCGCCCAGACCTTCACCGTGGGAATCCTGGGCATCGCCGTGTTCACGATCGCCGCGGTCACCGGCCAGACCATCAGCGGTCTGCTCGTGGACCGGGTGGGCTTCGCGCAGGGGCGGAGGCGCCCGGTTACCGGAGTCCGTCTCCTTGCCACGGTCCTCACCCTCGCCTCAGTCGCGTACACCGTGGCGCCCAAGCTCTCGGTCGCCGATCCCGCCGCGCTCCTCGCGGTCATCGTCCTCCCGGCGGCGGCAGGCTTCGGGCAGAGCTTCCAATCGGCCATGAACGGCGCAAGCGCCCGCGCGTACGGCAGCCCCCTCGCGGCCACGCTCATGAACTTCGTCTCGGGAATCGTGGGCCTCGCGCTCGCTTGGGGCGTCAAGCTCACCGCCGCGGGCCCCGGCCGGCCGCTGCCCGGGGACTTCCCGGGAGACTGGTGGTACTACACCGGAGGCGTGCTGGGGGTCGTGTTCATCGGCGCGGCCGCCGTGCTCGTTCGGCACCTCGGCGTGCTCCTCACCGGCCTGGGCATGATCGGCGGCCAGCTCCTCGGCTCGCTCGCCCTCGATGCTGCGGCCCCGGTGCCGGGCAGTGTGGTTGCCCTTCCGACCGTGGTCGGCACCCTCGCCACGCTCGGGGCCATGGTCGTGGCGACCCTCCCGTGGGACCGGCGCCAGTTCCGCCGGTAGTCTTGGAGGCACACACCTGACGGACCGCACCCAGCGGCCTGAGCACTCTCGGAGGATTCCCCTTGGCACCCAAGACCGCACTGGACTCGATTGTCTCCCTGGCCAAGCGCCGCGGATTCGTCTACCAGGCGGGTGAGATCTACGGAGGGTCCCGCTCGGCGTGGGACTACGGTCCACTCGGCGTCGAGCTCAAGGAGAACATCAAGGAGCAGTGGTGGCAGACCTTCGTCCGCGGCCGCGAGGACATGGTCGGGCTCGACTCCTCGGTGATCCTGCCCAAGCAGGTCTGGGAGGCCTCGGGCCACGTCGCGACGTTCACCGATCCGCTCGTCGAGTGCCTCCAGTGCCACCACCGCTTCCGCCAGGACCACCTCATCGAGGCGTACGAGGCCAAGAAGGGCCGCGCGCCCGAGGAGGGCATGGCCTCCATCACGTGCCCGAACTGCGGCACCGCCGGGAAGTGGACCGAGCCGCAGATGTTCTCCGGCCTCATGAAGACCTTCCTGGGCCCGGTCGACAACGCCGAGGGCCTGCACTACATGCGCCCCGAGACGGCGCAGGGCATCTTCGTCAACTTCAACAACGTCGTCACGACCTCGCGCAAGAAGCCGCCGTTCGGCATCGGCCAGATCGGCAAGGCCTTCCGCAACGAGATCACCCCCGGCAACTTCATCTTCCGCACGCGCGAGTTCGAGCAGATGGAGATCGAGTACTTCACCGCGCCGGCTGACGCCGACGCGTGGTTCAAGCACTGGGTCGACGCCTGCTGGAACTGGTTCATCGACCTCGGCATCAACCCCGAGAACATGCGCCAGTTCGACGTCCCCGAGGACGAGCGCGCCCACTACTCGGCGGGCACGATCGACATCGAGTACCGCTTCGGCTTCCAGGGCAACGAGTGGGGCGAGCTCATGGGCGTCGCGAACCGCACGGACTTCGACCTCTCGAGCCATTCGAAGGCCTCCGGCCACGAGCTCGCCTACTTCAACCAGGCCACCAATGAGCGCTACACGCCGTACGTGATCGAGCCCTCGTTCGGCCTCACCCGGTCCATGATGGCCTTCCTCGTCGACGCCTTCACCGAGGACGAGGCGCCCAACACGAAGGGCGGCGTGGACAAGCGCACGGTCCTGCGCCTCGATCCGCGCCTGGCCCCCGTCAAGGCCGCCGTCCTCCCGCTCTCGCGCAACGAGGACCTCTCGCCCAAGGCCCGCGACCTCGGCGCCGAGCTGCGGCGGCACTGGAACATCGAGTTCGACGACGCCGGCGCGATCGGCCGCCGCTACCGTCGCCAGGACGAGATCGGCACCCCGTTCTGCATCACCGTGGACTTCGACACCCTCGAGGACCAGGCCGTGACCATCCGCGAGCGCGACTCGATGAGCCAGGAGCGGGTCTCCCTCGACAAGGTGACCGGCTACCTGTTCGAGCGGCTCGGGAAGTGACCCGGGCGTGGCACAGCTGACCTACCGGCCCTGGCGCGAGGGCGACGACCGCACCCTGCTGCAGCTGTGGGGCGACGCCGAGGGCGCGTCGCCGGCGCAGTTCCGCGGTGCCTTCGCGCCGGACTCGGACGGTGCGGACGACGCCGCGCCGTCGCCCGCCGCCGCGTGGCGCCGCTGCATCGTGGCGGAGGACCAGGGCATTCCTGTGGCGGCCGGCGTCGTCTACGAGGCGGCGCTCCATCCGGCGCGGCTGTGGGTGTACGTCGAGGTTGCCCGGGACCATCGTCGGGCAGGCATCGGGACCGAGCTCCTGCGGCGCCTGCGTGAGCGCACCGCCGACGTGCCCGCCCGCATCGCCGCGGCCGCGGGCGGAGGGGTCCCGCGCCTGCGCTCGAAGGTCGAGGCCGGGAGCGCGGGGGCGGCGTTCGCCGAGGCCAGCGGGTTCGGCCTGCTCCAGCGCTCCCGCGAGGTCGTCGTGCGGCCGGGGGCGCTCAAGCTCCCCGTCTTCGGCGACGGGCCGGCGGCGGAGACCGGGCTGGGCGATGACACCTCCCCGCTCGTCGAGGATCTGGCGACCGGCTCGGTCGAGCTGAGCGACGCCGTCGGCCGCTACTATGCCGCGGTGCACGAGTGGGACCCGCCGGCTGCGCTCAGCGTGGGCCGTGCCCAGCAGCTCTTCCTCTCTGACGCCGCGGGGGCCCACGGCGCCGTCGTGCTGCGAGCCCCGGCCGTGAGCGCGTTCGGCGCCGGGGTCGCGCCGTCGAAGAAGGGCCGGCTGCGGGCCTTCGCGGTGAGCTATGCCGGCCCGGCGAGCGCCGCCGCCGAACAGCCGAGCGAAGTCCTGCTCGGCCACGAGGTCCGTCTCGACCCGGCCGACGCCCAGGACGCGGTGCGCGGCCTCCTCGCGCTCGTGGCCTACCAGCATCCGGTGCGGCTCGAAGTCGACGACTCCATGGCCGCCGTGCGGGCCGCGGTCGATCCGCTGCTCGAGACGGGCACGGCAGAGCAGGTGGGGCCCGAGACCCTCACCGTCGGGGACTGACCGCTGGCTCCCGGCCCCGGGCGACTTACATCTTGTCGCGGTCGGGACGCAGCCCGTTCATGACGTCGCGAGCATCCCAGATGTCGCGCTCGGCCTCGGTCGGAGCCCCTCCGCCGAATTTCGCCGGCACCCACCACGCCCCGGCGGGGTGGCCCAGCGGGAAGTCGAGCACCGCGACGTCGGCGGCGGACTGGAGGGCCGTCTGGAGTCGCCGTCCGGCGTCCTCGGGGCCGGTGGTGCCGACCACGTCCACGGGGGCGCCGAAGTGGATCCGGACCGGAGCCTGCCACAAGGCCCTGAGCGAGCCCGCCCCCCGCCTCGCCCTGGCCCCATGGCCCCGGGTCATGATGCGGTGGCCGCCCCAGACCGCCACGGGCACGAGGGGGACGCCGGTCTCGAGGGCCATCCGCACCGCACCGGTATGGCAGGCGCGCACGGTGAAGCTCCGGCTCACCCCGGCCTCGGGGAAGAGGGCAACGCTCCAGCCCGCGTCCAGGGTCCTCAGGGAGGCGTGGAGGCTCGCGTGGTTCGGCTTGCCCACGACGGCGAGCCCTCCGCAGGCATTGATCGCTGCGCCCAGCAGGCGGCTGCGATAGGGGCGGGGGCCCACGAGGAACCGCAGCCTGTCCCGCCGGAGCTCCCACCACAGCAGGGCGACGGGAACGAAGTCGAGATACCCGAAGTGCGTGATGGTGAGGACAACCTGCCCCTCAGGGACGGCGTCGTGGCCCGTGGAGACGACGTCGACCCGAAACAGGTCCCGCAGGGCGGTGAACGCCAGGCGGGCCAGATCGTAAAGCCAGAAGTTGTCCGGCCGGAGACGGCGCGCCTGATCCGGGAGCCGCGGGCGGCCCGGAACGCGAGGTGTCGCCATGGCGCCCACCCTACAGGCGGCAGAGCCTCCGACGGGGGCTGCGTTGCTGGCAGGCGGCTCGCTGGCGGCTTGTCCACATAGGGCCTCTTCTCGGTTCCGGCCGGGCCGCCCGCTCCGTAGCGTCGGGAACCAGGTGCCGCAGGGGCACCGGACACCAGGGAACCCGGGGGGTTGGCATGGCCAAGGCACAGCGCAATCGCACACGCAGAGGCGGGAGGACGCTGCC
Organism: Sinomonas sp. RB5; assembly: GCF_054063535.1. Taxonomy (NCBI): domain Bacteria; kingdom Bacillati; phylum Actinomycetota; class Actinomycetes; order Micrococcales; family Micrococcaceae; genus Sinomonas; species Sinomonas sp. RB5. The sequence continues at coordinate 153,869 of NZ_JBSSGJ010000004.1, read as the reverse complement.
TGCTGGCCCCGGCGGGATACCTGGACCCTCGGGCCCGAGCGGGCAGGGTGGACCTCGGGACCCGCATCTGCCCGAGTTCAGCCAGCGCCAGGCCGACGCCCTCAGAGCCCACGCGGCAGAGGCCGTCCGCAGCCGCGGGTACCGGGCCAAGGACTGCGGGACGCACCTGGCCGTGACGGGAGGCCCCTTCACGGGCCCGGGCGCACAGCTGGGGTTCTCGACCATCGCCCGCGAGGCAGGGCGTCTTCCCGAAGCGGAGTGGGGCGCCATGGTCGCGGCCGTCGTCACCCAGATCCTCGACGCCGCCGTCCACGGCTGCCGAACCCGCGGCGGCCTCGGGTACGCGGGGCAGGCTCTGCGCGAACGGCTCTTCCCCCGCTTCGTGGCGCCAGAGCGGATGCCGCCGGGCCAGCTCGCCGAGGCCCACACGTACGCCCGCCACGTGGGAGGGCTGCCGCTGATTCTGGCCCTCCGCCACGACCAGGCCTCCCTCTACCTCGCCGACGACCACCTCGCCAAGGCGGGCGGCCCCGACGCGGCCTGGGCGGCCGCGGAGTCCAACCTCTTCGCAGCGGGCCTCGGGAGGGGAGAGGCCTTCGTCCGCGAGGGCACGGCCGTTCTGCTGCTCGAGTCCGATCATCCGCGCCAGGCATCGTGGATGGCCTATCCGGAGCGGCTCATGGACCACTTCGGGATCGAGCCCGGCCCCCTCGGGGTCCTCTTCAGCGTTCCGGCGCTGAGGATGATCGCCTTCACCGTGACCGAGGACAGCGTCTCGAGCGAGGGCATCCGTTCGATGCTCGAACTCAACGCCGTCCTCGCCCAGGACGAGGTGGCGCCGCTGAGTCCGCACGTCTACTGGTGGCGCCCGGGCGCCCCCATGCAGCAGGCAACGGCATGGGAGGACGGCGCGGTCGTCGTCTCCGCGCCCGCGGAACTGGTCCGCCTCCTCGGCGGACAGGACGGCTCACAGGACGGCAGGGCGGTCGCGTGAGAGGGGGCACGCCGCCCGCGCCCAGAGCGGGTGCGCCGGCGTTTTGCATCGCTTTGACACAATGGAGGGGTGACTGCTGTGCCAACCGTCCTTCCCGGAACCCCCTCGGGTGCCCCAGCCGAACCCGTTCGACTCGAGCTGCCGCCCCTGCACCTGGGGCGCCTCACCGTCGACACCCCCGTGGTGCTCGCGCCGATGGCGGGCATCACGAACACGGCCTTCCGGCGCCTGTGCCGCGAGTTCGGCGGGGGGCTGTACGTCGCGGAGATGGTCACCTCGCGGGCACTCGTCGAGCGGCACCCCGAGTCCCTGCGCATGATCAGGCACGACGACGATGAGGCCGTCCGCTCGGTGCAGCTCTACGGGGTGGATCCCGTCACCGTGGGCCAGGCCGTCCGCATGCTCGTCGAGGAAGACCTTGCCGACCACATCGACCTCAACTTCGGCTGCCCGGTCCCGAAGGTCACCAAGCGCGGAGGCGGCTCGGCCCTGCCCTGGAAGACGGACCTGTTCACGCAGATCGTCACCACCGCGGTCCGCGAAGCGGACCGGGGCGGCCTCCCGCTGACCGTGAAGATGCGCAAGGGCATCGACGAGGACCACCTGACCTACCTCGACGCCGGCCGGATCGCGCGGGACGCCGGCGTCGCCGCGGTGGCACTGCACGGGCGCACCGCGGCCCAGTTCTATTCCGGGACGGCGGACTGGAGCGCCATTGCCCGCCTGCGGGAGGCCCTCCCGGACGTGCCGGTGCTCGGCAACGGCGACATCTGGAGCGCCGAGGACGCGGTGCGCATGGTGCGCGAGACGGGGGTCGACGGGGTCGTCGTCGGGCGCGGCTGCCAAGGGCGCCCCTGGCTCTTCGGCGACCTGCAGGCGGCCTTCGAAGGCCGCGCGGACCGCATCCAGCCCGGACTTGCGGAGGTCGGCGAGGCGTTCTTCCGCCACGCGCAGCTCCTGGTCGAGTACTTCGAGGACGAGGGCAAGGCGCTGCGGGACATCCGCAAGCACGTCGCCTGGTACTTCAAGGGATACGCGGTGGGAGGGGAGCTGCGGGCCCGCCTCGCGCAGGTGAACACGCTCGAGGAGCTCCGCGGCCTCCTGGGCACGCTCGACGCGGACGCACCCTACCCGGGCGCCGATGCCGAGGGGCCGCGGGGCCGGGCGGGGTCGCCGAAGCGCCCCGCCCTCCCGGACCGCTGGCTCGAGAGCCGGACCATGGACAGCGCCCAGACCCGCGACATCGCCGCCGCAGAGCTGGACGTGTCCGGTGGCTGAGGCCGTCGCCGAGGGCACGCGCGGCTACGCGTCGCAGGACACGCAGCGCTGGGTCGAGGAACCGACCAAGAAGTCCTACCGCAGCGACTTCGAGCGGGACAGGGCCCGCGTCCTCCACTCGTCCGCCCTGCGCCGGCTCGGGGCGAAGACGCAGGTCGTCGCACCGGACACCGATGACTTCGTCCGCACCAGGCTGACCCATTCGCTCGAGGTCGCCCAGGTCGGCCGCGAGCTCGGGCGCGTCCTGGGATGCGATCCGGACGTCGTCGACGCGGCGTGCCTGAGCCACGACCTCGGCCACCCGCCGTTCGGCCACAACGGCGAGAGCGCCCTGAACGACATCGCCCACGCCATCGGCGGCTTCGAGGGCAACGCCCAGACCCTCCGCCTGCTGACGCGGCTCGAGCCGAAGGTCCTCGACGCCGCAGGGCGCCCCGCCGGGCTGAACCTGACGCGCGCGAGCCTGGATGCCGCGTGCAAGTACCCCTGGACCGCCGTCGACGCGCCGCTGGTCCACGGCCATCGCACCAGCAAGTTCGGCGCGTACGAGGACGACCTCCCGATCTTCTCCTGGATCAGGGACGGCGCCCCCACCGGGCGGTCGTGCATCGAAGCCCAGGTCATGGACCTCTCGGACGACATCGCCTACTCGGTCCACGACGTCGAGGACGCGATCGTGGCCGGGAAGTTCCAGCTGCGCTGGATGGAGAACCCGGACCACCGCGCCCGGGTCATCGGCTACACCCAGCAGTGGTACCTGCCGCACAGCGACGCCGCCGCCATCGACGCGGCGCTCGCCCGGCTCGAGGCGACCCCTGTGTGGGTGCGCGAGGCGGACGGCTCGCGGAGGTCCATGGCCGCGCTGAAGAACATGACGAGCCAGCTGATCGGGCGCTTCTGCGACAGCGCGCTCGCGCTGACCAGGGCCGCCTACGGGTCGGCGCCGCTCACGCGGTACAACGGCGAGGTCATGGTCCCGGAGGAGACGGTCCTGGAGATCGCGGTCATGAAGGGCCTCGCGACCACCTTCGTCATGACCACCGACCACCGGCAGCCCATCTACGAGCGTCAGCGCGAGGTCCTGCACGCCCTCGTCACCGCCCTGAGCGCCACCGGCGAGCGGCACCTCGAGCCGATGTTCGCCGCGGACTGGCGCGCTGCGGAGGACGACGGCGCGCGCCTGCGCGTCATCGTGGACCAGGTCGCCTCGCTCACGGACGGCTCCGCGCTGGCCTGGTACGAGCGCCTCGTGGGGAGCCTGCCGAGCCTGTGGTGAGCCCCGAAGATGCCGGGCAAGGACTGACGGCGGCAGTGGCTAAGGTAGATCCGTGGCTGGCCTGATCAAATCCGAGGACATCGCGGAAGTCCGCGCGCGCACGGACATCAGGGAGGTCGTCGACGGCTACGTGACCCTCAAGGGAGCGGGCATCGGCTCGTGGAAGGGCCTGTGCCCCTTCCACGACGAGCGCAGCCCCTCCTTCCACGTCCGCCCGCAGGTGGGCACCTATCACTGCTTCGGCTGCGGCGAGAGCGGCGACGTCATCAGCTTCCTGATGAAGATGGACCACACCGCGTTCGCCGAGACCGTGGAGAAGCTCGCGGCGCGCATCGGCTACGAGCTGCACTACGAGGAGGGCGCCGGCCCCCGGCGCGAGGAGGTCGGGCGTCGGCAGCGGCTGCTCGACGCCCACAAGATCGCCGCCGAATTCTTCCAGGCGCAGCTGCTGACGCCCGCAGCCGCGGCCGGGCGGCAGTTCCTGTTCGAGCGCGGCTTCGAGCGCAACGTCGCGGAGCAGTTCGGCGTCGGCTTCGCCCCCCAGGGGTGGGACTCCCTCCTGAAGCACCTGAGGTCCAAGGGCTTCCGCGACGACGAGCTCAAGCTCACAGGCATGTTCTCCGAAGGCAACCGTGGCCTCTACGACCGCTTCCGCGGCCGGCTCATCTGGCCCATCCGGGACATCACGGCGGACGTGATCGGGTTCGGCGCCCGCCGCCTCTTCGAGGACGACCAGGGGCCCAAGTACCTCAACACCCCGGAGACGACGCTCTACAAGAAGTCGCAGGTCCTCTACGGGATCGACCTCGCCAAGCGCAACATCGCCAAGAAGCGCCAGCTGGTCGTCGTCGAGGGCTACACCGACGTCATGGCCTGCCACCTCGCCGGCGTCGACACGGCGGTGGCCAGCTGCGGGACCGCGTTCGGCGCCGAGCACATCAAGATCGCCCGCCGGCTCCTCTCCGACGACGGCACCGGGGGAGAAGTCGTCTTCACCTTCGACGGCGACGCCGCCGGCCAGAAGGCGGCGCTCAAGGCCTTCGACGAGGACCAGCGCTTCGTGGCCCAGACCTACGTGGCCGTCGAGCCGAGCGGCATGGACCCGTGCGAGCTGCGCCAGCACCGCGGCGACGCGGCGGTGGTCCAGCTCATCGGGACGCGGCGCCCGCTCTTCGAGTTCGCGATCCAGGCCACGCTCCGCAAGCACAACCTCGACTCGGTCGAGGGCCGGGTGTCGGCCCTGCGCGAGGCCGCTCCCGTCGTCGCCCAGATCCGCGACCCGGCGATCCGTCCCGCCTATGCCCGGGAGCTCGCGAAGTGGCTGGGGGTGCCCCTCGAGGACGTCACGCGGGCGGTGCAGTCGGCAGCCCGGCGGGGCGCGCCGTCGTCCGCGCCGCGCCAGGGACCGTCCCAGCAGGAGGGCCCTGCGCACGACGGCGACGGCGCGGCCCCCGCCGCCTTCTCGCCGGCCGCGTGGCGGCCGGACCCCCGCGACCCGGTCGCGGTCATGGAGCGCCAGGCACTCGAGGTCGTGCTGCAGCAGCCCCAGATGCTCGCCGACTCGGCCTGGACCGAGTTCGCCGCGGCGCGGTTCGCCGCGCCCGCCCACGCGGCCCTCCACGCCGCCATCGTGGCCGCGGGCAGGCCGGCGCCGCAGGAGCCGACCGCCGGCTGGATCGAACGGGTGCGCCACGAGCTGCCCGAGGCCCTGCGGCCCCTCATGGCCGAACTCGCCGTGACCCCGCTGCCGGCCACGACCGAGGAGTCCCTCGAGAGGTACTGCCGGGACATCCTCGCGGGGCTCGCCGAGCTCCAGATCACCGCCCAGAAGGCCGAGATGATGGGCCAGCTGCAGCGACTCGGCCCCGACAGCCCGCCGGAGGAGTACCAGCGGCTCAACCGGGCGCTGCTGGACCTCGAGCTGCGCCGCAGGGCCCTCCGTTCGCCCGACTGATCGGCCCGGAGGGCGCGTCGCGGCGGCCCCGGGCGCCGATTTCGCTCGAAGCGCGCGCCCTGATAGGGTAGAACCCGCTGCAATCCCCCGTAGCTCAATTGGCAGAGCATTCGACTGTTAATCGAAGGGTTACTGGTTCGAGTCCAGTCGGGGGAGCCACTTGCAGCCATTCCCCCGTAGCTCAATTGGCAGAGCATTCGACTGTTAATCGAAGGGTTACTGGTTCGAGTCCAGTCGGGGGAGCCATGGTGTGCGCCACCGGCCGGAAGGCCGGTGCAGCGCCGCCCGCGGCCTCTATCATGAACGTATGCCCGAGCCGTCGGCTTCCCTCCCGGCAGGGTGGACACGCTATGAGGGTCCACTCCTGACCGTGTGGCGCGCCCGGTTCGAGAGCGTGTACGGCGAGGGGTCCGCCGCTGGGTTCAGTGACGGCATACTGCTGCGGGACCATCGCCGCCCCATCGCCCAGTGGGTCAACTTCGCCCTCAGGTCTGCGGTCCTGGTCGCCCCCGAGACGCCCGCGGGGTGGCCCGTCCAGCGCTTTGCGATCTACTACGCACCCCCGCGCGAGGGATTCGAGACCATCCGGACCGAACGCCACGAGTGGCTCCCGCGCGGCCCCCGCGGCTCGGCCACCGACACCGACGCCTTCGACGCCGCGGTCCACGCTGCCGAGCAGTTCCTGCAGGTCGAGGCGGCCTTCGGAGCGCTCGGGACCGGGAGCACACCCGGCTGAGGCCGGCTGCGCGGCGGCGGCCTTCCGCGCGTCCCCGGGTGGTAGTTTGGTCACGGATTGCGCCTCGCGCGTTCTGGACCGACTGGAAGGAACCCGACGACGATGAGTGGACGCCACAGCATGCCGGACGATCGGCGGCCGAAACTGGCGGCTCTGCCGGACCTCGCAGGCCAGGCCGCACGGCTCGCACCGCGCCAGCTGAACGATGAGCTGACGCTCGCGAAGATCGAAATGAAGCAGAGGGGGAAGCAGGCCGGCATCGGTGCCGGCCTGTTCGGTGTGGCGCTCGTGTTCCTCGGGCTCCTCGTGATCGCGCTCGTCGTGGCGGCGATCCTGGGCCTCGCCACCGTGATGCCGGGCTGGCTCGCGGCACTCGTGGTGAGCGCTGCCTTCCTCGTGATCCTGGCGATCGCGGCGCTCATCGGGCTCCGCTGGGTCAAGAAGGCCATGCCGCTCGTCCCGGCCGACGCCATCCGCGGGCTGCGGTACGACGTCGGCATCGTGACCGAGGGCCGCAGCTTCGACCCGCGCCTGCTCGACCCCTCCACGATCCAGTACAAGCGCGCCCAGGCCACCAAGGAGGCCGAGAAGGCGCGGCAGCAGCTGGAGAAGGAGGCCCAGGACCGGGCCCACGGCAAGGTCAAGCTCCCGACCCCCACCGAGGCCGAGCTGCGCGAACGCCTCGCCAAGCGCCGCGAGCATCTCCTCGACGTCCGCGAGGGACTTGTCGCCGAGATGGACGTCAAGCGCCAGGCCGGCTACCTCGCGGATGATGTGCGCTCGGCGCTGGCCGGCGCCTCCGGCCGCAGCCCCTTCGCGAAGGGCGCCCCGGGCGCCCAGCACAACGAGGACGCCGCGCGCCGCGGCGCCGAGGCAGCCGAGATGATCCGGGAGCGCTGGGCGCCCCTGACCGTCTTCACCGTCTCGGCGACTGCGTTCGTCGTCTTCCTGCGCAAGCTGGTCAAGAGCTGATCGGCCGGGGGAGCTCGAGTGCACGGCAGTACGTCGGCCGTGGGGGGAACGGAAGCGATGCGGGGGCATGAGCGGGCGGAGCGGTCCCCGTGAGGCTCTTCAATGCCGGTGCGCGTCCGGGCCGCGGTCAGACCGAGACGGACGCGGTCCTGACCCTGCCGAACGTCATCACCATCCTGCGCTTCCTCGGCGTGCCGCTGTTCATGTGGCTCGTCCTCGGACCGCGGGAGTACGGGTGGGCCGTTGTGGTGCTCGCCGTCATGGGGAGCACTGACTGGGTCGACGGGTACATCGCGCGGCGGCTCGGGCAGACCTCGACCCTCGGGCGCGTCCTCGACCCCGCAGCGGATCGGCTCGCGCTCCTCGCCGTCGCCCTCACGCTCGTGCTCGCCGGGGTCGTCCAGTGGTGGTACCTCGCCGCGCTCCTCGTGCCCGATGTCGCCCTCGGCATCGCGTCCCTCTTCTACTTCCACAGCCACCCCGACCTGCCGGTGTCCAAGGTCGGCAAGGTCCGCACCGCCCTGCTCCTCGTGGGGACCCCGCTCCTCGTCCTCTCCAAGCTCGCCCTGCCGGGCGCCTCGCTGTACTCGGCCGTGGCGTGGTCCCTCCTCGTGCTCGGCCTGCTCGGACACTGGGTCGCGGCCATGGACTACTTCCGGGCGATCGTCGTCAAGGGACGGCCGATCCGGAAGGGCCGGCGCGGAGACGGCGGCAGGGAGGCGGGGCGCTGATGGTGTGGTTCGCCGTGGTCCTCGCGGTCCTGGGCGCCTTCTTCCTCGCCATCGGAGCCCAGCGCCAGGGAAGCGCCGTGAAGGCCGACATGGGAGGCCTTGCGCTCAGCTCCCGCGGGTTCGTCCGCCTCGTGAGGAACCCGCGCTGGATCCTCGGGCTGGCGCTGCTCGGGGCGGGAATGCTCTGCAACATGGTCGCGCTCGTCTCGGCGCCGCTCACGGTCATCCAGCCGATCGGCGCCATCGCGCTCGTCATCACCACCGTGGTCAATTCGAAGGACCAGGGGATCACGATCAACCGGCCCACCGTCGTCGCCATCAGCGCCTGTGTCACGGGCTCGGCCCTGTTCGTGCTCCTCGCCGTGAACGCGACCGTCGAGAACCACCATGTGGGGCCGGACGCCGAGCTCGCCATCGTCCTGCTGCTCGCGCTCGCCGTGGGGATCTTCGGCTCCCTCGCCGCGATGTTCCGCCACCGGCTCGGTGCGTTCGTCTACATCCTCGGAGCCGGGGTGCTGTTCGGGTTCGTCGCGGTCCTGACCCGGATCATCGGCCGCGACCTCCTCGCAGCCAACGGCCAGTTCCTGCTCAACGTCCAGTGGTACTCGGTGGTCGCGATCGCCGCGGCCGGGGGACTCGGTTCGTGGTTCGTCCAGAATGCCTACTCGTCCGGTCCGCCCGATCTCGTCATCGCGGGCCTGACTGTCATCGACCCGATCGTGGGCATCGCGATCGGCATCACGATCCTCGGTGAGCTGCGTCCCGATGTGCCGCCAGTGCTCGCGGTGTCCATGGGTGCGGCCGCGGTCGTTGCTATCGTGGGGGTCATTGCCCTGTCCCGGCACCACCCCGAGGTCGCGAAGCGGAGAAAGGACGCCGCCCGTGAACTCCGCGGAGGATCCGGGCCCGATGCACGTTCCCACGCCGGCTGATGCGCCCGCCGCCGCCGGCACCGCGGGCCGGAACCGCCGGCCTGCCCGACCAGGAGAGCCCTCGTGACACTGCCTGACTCCGACACGGACCTGACCAGCAAGCCACTGACGATCCTCATCGGTGCCGACACCTACCCGCCGCACGTCAACGGCGCCGCGCAGTTCGGCTACCGCCTCGCCAAGGGCATGACCGCTCGCGGGCACCACGTCCACGTCGCCGCCGTGCGTTCCGACAAGGGCAAGAGCTTCACCGAGGTGCGACCCGAGGCCACCGTGCACCGCCTCCGCTCCCACTCCGTGCCCACCCACGAGTACTGGCGCATCGTGTTCCCCTGGGAGGTCAAGAAGGAGATCGCGCTTCTGTTCGACCACGTCCAGCCGGACGTCGTGCACATCCAGAGCCACTACATGATCGGCGAGCACGTCCTGTACGAGGCGGTCAGGCGCGGCATCCGCGTAGTTGCGACGAACCACTTCATGCCAGAGAACCTCAATCCGTTCCTGCCCTTCCCGCAGTGGTTCATCGACATCATCGGCCGGCAGTCGTGGAAGGACATGGGCAAGGTCATGGGCCAGGCCGACGTCGTCACGACACCCACGCCGCTCGCGGCGAAGGCGATGCACGACCACGCGTTCCTGACCGACGTCCTGCCGCTCTCCAATGGCATCGACATCGCCGCCTACGAGCCGCGGCCAGACGAGGTCGTCCAGAAGAACCCGTACCCGACGGTGCTGTTCGCCGGCCGGCTGGCCGAGGAGAAGCACGTGGACGTGCTCATCAGGGCCATCGCGAAGACGCCCGCCGAGCTCAACGTGCACCTTGAGATCGTCGGCGGGGGAGAGGTGCGCCCCTCCCTCGAGAAGCTCGTGGAGAGTCTCGGCGTGCGCGACCGCGTGCGGTTCCTCGGGCTCGCCCCCGACGACGAGCTGCGGCTCGCGTACCTGCGCGCCGACCTCTTCTGCATGCCCGGCACCGCCGAGCTCCAGTCCCTCGTCACGCTCGAGGCGATGAGCGCCTCGACCCCCGTGGTCCTCGCGAATGCCATGGCGCTGCCGCACCTCGTGGCCGACGGCGAGAACGGCTATCTCTTCACGCCCAATGACAGCGACGACCTTGCCTCGAAGATCACCGCCGTGCTCGGCTTGCCGGAGCAGGAGCAGGCCCGCATGGGCGCGGAGAGCCACCGCATGGTACAGAAGCACGGCATCAAGGCGACGCTGGACACCTTCGAGGCCCTCTACCGCGGGACGGACCTGGGCGGCGACCTGGCCCGGGCGTAGTCCAGCGCCGCGGTGCCACTAGGATGAGATGGTCCTGCCAGCGCGGAGACGCGGGGCGTTAGCTCAGCCGGTTAGAGCAGGGGACTCATAATCCCTTGGTCGTGGGTTCAAGTCCCACACGCCCTACCCGCAAGGCCCGGAGCCACCAGTGGCTCCGGGCCTTCGGCGTCTCATCGCGCACCGTGCCGCGGGAAGACGGGTGTTGTGGGAACCGGGCAGGCAGCGTATGTTACTGACCAGTAGTTACCCATCAGTAGCATCATGACCGGGAGACCCCATGCCCCAGCACCGCACCGCGGCCGACCTTCCCTACGCCGACGGCGACTTCTACTCCTTCGAGGCCCTGCTTGCGGACAAGGAGCGCGACCGCCTCCACGAGGTGCGCGACTGGCTGGCCCGTGAGGTGGCACCGATCGCGGTCGACTGCTGGAACCGCGCCGAGTTTCCGCACGAGCTCGTCCCGCGGCTGGCGGAGCTCGACGTGATGAGCCCCATCCGCAGGCAGGGGCATTCGAGCCTGCTCGCCGGGCTCCTCCACGCCGAGTTCACGAGGGCCGACGCGTCGATCGCGACGTTCATGGGGGTCCATGACGGCCTCTTCACCGGCTCGATCGAGCTCCTCGCCTCCGAGGAACAGAAGGCGAAGTGGCTCCCGGAGGCGTACACGCTGGAGAAGATCGGGGCGTTCGCGCTCACTGAGCCCCTGGGCGGCTCCGATGTCGCTGGCGGCACCCGGACCATCGCCCGAAGGGAGGGCGACGAGTGGGTGCTCAACGGCGCGAAGCGGTGGATCGGGAACGCGACCTTCTCCGACTGGGTCGTGGTCTTCGCCCGGGATGCCGCGGACGACCAGGTCAAGGGCTTCCTCGTCGACACCACCCTACCCGGCTACCGGGCGACCAAGATCGAGAACAAGATCGCACTGCGCACCGTGCAGAACGCGGACATCGTCCTGGAGGACGTCCGCGTCCCGGCCGAGTTCAAGCTCGCCCACGCCAACAGCTTCCGGGACACGAACAAGGTCCTCAAGGTCACCCGGCTCGCGGTCGCCTGGCAGGCGGTGGGCCAGCAGTTGGCGGCCTTCGACGTGGCGCGGCGGTACGCGGTGGAGCGCGAGCAGTTCGGCCGTCCCATCGCCTCCTTCCAGCTGGTCCAGGACCAACTCGTGACCATCCTCGGCAATGTGGTGAGCTCGCTGGGCATGATGGTCCGACTCGCCCAGCTCGAGGATGCCGGGCAGGCCCGCGACGAGCAGTCCGCCCTTGCCAAGGCCTTCACCACGGCCCGGATGCGCGAGAGCGTCGCGATCGGCCGCAGCCTGCTCGGCGGCAATGGGATCGTGAGCGATTTCGGCATGGCCAAGGTGTTCGCCGACGCCGAGGCCATCTATTCCTACGAGGGCACCCACGAGATCAACACCCTCGTGACCGGCCGCGCGATCACCGGCATCTCCGCGATCGTCTGACCCGCGGCGGGCGCTCGCCGCCGGTGCGGCGCCGGGCTCAGGGTGCCCCGTCCCACGGGAGGAGCACCGAGGGCCGGCGGTCCCCGAGGAAGGCGAGGGGGTCGACGTAGTCCTCCCCGCGGCGCACTCCCCAGTGAAGGCAGGCGCCGTCGGCGCAGTGGGCCGTCCCCGGCGCCGACACCACCCCGAACTCCTCGCCCTGCGCCACCGCGGAACCGACCGGGACCGTGGCCTGGACGGGCTCGAAGCTGCTGCGGAGCCCGCCCCCGTGGTCGATCGTGACGACCGGCCGGTCCACGACCCAGCCGCTGAAGGACACCGTCCCGGCCTGGGGAGCCCTGACCGCCGCGCCGGGCGCGCCGGCCAGGTCGACCCCGCGGTGGCCCGAGAGCCAGGGGCGGGCCGGCGGGTCGAACGGGTGGGCCACCGCGGGCTGCGGCTCGAGCGGCAAGGTCCAGCCAGCCTCTGTGGCCTGACCCCCGGGCAGTGCCCCAGCGGCAGCCGGGACCGGCGGCGCCAGCAGCGCTCCCACGAGGGCCAGCGCCACTGCGAGGTAGGGGGCTGCCCGCGTGCGGGCTGTCCGGTGGGAATCGTCCATTCCCTCAGCATGGCCGCGGCTCCGTCGGCTGCGCGTGGCGCCGGGCGCCCATGTGGACGACCCGCCGGGGACCGGGCCTGTGGAGGCCATGTCCAGGCAGGAAGGGGGGCGCCGGCGCCGCTCCCGGGCGTGTCGCGCTGTAGTACACTGGAAACCGCGGCTTTCGAGCCCGCTTCGCTGTGCCGGATTCAGTGCTCTGCCACCTCCGGCCCGGTCTGCGGGGGAGGAGGCCGACTCCGCGCATCCAGCGCCCCGTCTCCCTGATCGTCCGGCCCCGGCCGGAGCGTGCCGGGAGGGGGCACTGCCAGCCCATCGGTCCGCGACTGCGGTAGGGCAGGGAGGGGATGCCAGGGACGGACGGCCACCCGGCCGTCGTCGTCAGTAACCGTCAACTATGGCAGGGGCAAGGGCGTACCCAGGGTCGCCCTCGGAGAAAGACCTGCCGGAAGGAGCGTCGGCATGCCCGTCGTTACCATGCGCCAGCTGCTCGACAGCGGTGTCCACTTCGGCCACCAGACCCGCCGCTGGAACCCGAAGATGAAGCGCTTCATCCTCACCGAGCGCAACGGCATCTACATCATCGACCTCCAGCAGTCGCTGTCGTTCATCGACCGCGCCTTCGAGTTCGTCAAGGCGACGGTCGCCCACGGCGGCACCGTGCTCTTCGTCGGCACGAAGAAGCAGGCCCAGGAGGCCATCGCCGAGCAGGCCACCCGCGTCGGCCAGCCGTACGTCAACCAGCGCTGGCTGGGCGGCATGCTCACCAACTTCTCCACTGTTGCCAAGCGCATCCAGCGCCTCAAGGAGCTCGAGGAGATCGACTTCGAGGATGTGGCCGGTTCGGGCCACACCAAGAAGGAACTCCTCATCCTCCAGCGCGAGAAGGACAAGCTCGAGAAGACCCTCGGCGGCATCCGCAACCTCTCCCGCACTCCGTCCCTCCTCTGGATCGTGGACACGAAGAAGGAGCACCTCGCGGTCGACGAGGCCAAGAAGCTCGGCATCCCGGTCGTGGCCATCCTCGACACGAACTGCGATCCCGACGAGGTCGACTTCCCGATCCCGGGCAACGACGACGCGATCCGCTCCGTGAACCTCCTCACGCGCGTCGTCGCCGACGCCGTGGCCGAGGGCCTCATCGCCCGCCAGAACCGCGGGTCCGGGTCCGAGGGCACGCAGGCCGAGCCGCTCGCCGAGTGGGAGCGCGAGCTCCTCGAGGGTGAGAAGGCGGAGGCTCCCGCGGAGGCACCGGCCGAGGCTCCTGCCGCTGCCGAGCAGCCGGCCGAGGCTCCTGCCGCCGCCGAGCAGCCGGCCGAGGGCACGAACTAACTCGACCAAGACCCTCTCCGGGTGCTCCTGAAGGACCCGGAGGCCGCCGGCAGGATGGCCGCCCCCGACGAGGCTGCCATCCTGCTGGCGGAAAGACCTGCAGAACATACGAGACGAGGGGTTCATATGGCGAACTACACCGCCGCTGACATCAAGGCCCTGCGCGAGCGCACCGGCGCCGGCATGATGGACGTCAAGAAGGCTCTTGACGAGGCCAACGGCGACGCTGAGAAGGCCGTCGAGATCATCCGCATCAAGGGCCTCAAGGGCGCCACCAAGCGCGAGGGCCGCTCCACCGCCGAGGGCCTCGTGGCCGCCAAGGTCGAAGGCGGCGTCGGCGTCATGGTCGAGGTCAACTGCGAGACCGACTTCGTGGCCAAGTCCGCCAAGTTCATCGAGCTCGCCGACAAGGTGCTCGCCACGGCCATCGCCTCCGGCGCTGCCGACCTCGAGGCCCTCCTGGCCGCGGACGTCGACGGCAAGCCGCTGAGCGAGTACGTCGTCGAAGAGGGCGCGGTCCTCGGCGAGAAGGTCGCCGTCCGCCGCATCGCCCGCATCGAGGGCACCACGGTCGACGCCTACCTCCACAAGACGTCCAAGGACCTCCCGGCGCAGGTCGGCGTCCTCCTCGCCGTGAACGGCGAGGGCGAGGCCGCCGATGCTGCCGCGCACGATGTCGCTGTGCACGTGGCCGCGATGGCCCCGAACTACCTCCGCCGCGAGGACGTCCCGGCCGACCTCGTCGACTCGGAGCGCCGCATCGCCGAGGAGACCGCCAAGGCCGAGGGCAAGCCCGAGGCTGCCCTGCCGAAGATCGTGGAAGGCCGCGTGACCGGCTTCTACAAGGGCGAGGTGCTCGTCGACCAGGCGTTCGCCAAGGATGCCAAGAAGTCCGTCGGCCAGGTGCTGTCCGAGGCCGGTGTCGAGGCGACCGCGTTCGCCCGCTTCCGCGTCGGCGCCTAGCACGCACACCACAGGGGCGGCCACTTCGGTGGCCGCCCCTTTGCTGTGGCTGCCGCCGCGCAGGCCGTCGGCAAGTGCCGCTACTCTAGACCCAGGCTCCCGCCCAGACGCTCCACACGAGGGGACACATCCATGGAATCCGTAACGACTGCCGACCCCACTATCCCCTCCACCGCCGACGAGCCCCTGGACGAGACGGCGGTGGACGCCTCGGGCATCGACGACCCGCAGCCGCGCCGCCGCCGGGTCCTGCTCAAGCTCTCGGGGGAGGTGTTCGGCGGCGGCAAGCTCGGCGTCGACCCCGGGACCGTGCGGGCAGTGGCAGAGCAGATCGCCGCGGCAGTGGACGAGGTGGAGATCGCCATCGTCGTGGGCGGCGGCAACTTCTTCCGCGGCGCCGAGCTCTCCCTCTCCGGCATGGACCGCTCGCGCGCGGACTACATGGGGATGCTCGGCACCGTCATGAACTGCCTCGCCCTCCAGGACTTCCTCGAGCAGGCCGGGGTCGAGACCCGCGTGCAGAGCGCCATCACCATGGGACAGGTCGCCGAGGCCTACATCCCGCGCCGCGCGATCCGGCACATGGAGAAGGGCCGGGTGGTGATCTTCGGCGCCGGGGCCGGCCTGCCCTACTTCTCGACCGACACCGTTGCCGCGCAGCGCGCCCTCGAGGTCCACGCCGACGAGGTGCTCATGGCCAAGAGCGGGGTCGACGGCGTGTACACGGCGGACCCGAAGAAGGACCCCACCGCCATCAAGCTCGAGCACCTCACCTACGACGAGGCGCTGCGCCGGGACATCCGGGTCATGGACCAGACGGCCATGACCATGTGCAAGGACAACAAGCTCGACATGGTCGTGTTCGGCATGGAGGGCGAGGGCAACGTCACGAAGGCGATCCGCGGCGAGTCCCTCGGCACCCGTGTGACCGCCTGACGGCCACCCACATACAGCTAGGATGTTCCTAGTCCCCTCCGGCGGGGGCCGGCGCTGCGCGCCCGGCCCCTGCCGTACGCTGCAAACGAAGTCCACAAGGAGTGCGACGTGATCGAAGAGACCCTGCTCGAAGCCACCGAGAAGATGGAGAAGGCGGTCGAGGTGGCCAAGGAGGACTTCGCGTCGATCCGCACGGGCCGTGCCAACCCCGCCCTGTACGCGAAGGTCATGGTGGACTACTACGGCACGCCCACCCCGCTGCAGCAGCTGGCCTCCTTCCAGGTCTCGGACGCCCGGACGATCCTCATCACCCCGTACGACAAGAGCGCGCTGCGCGACGTCGAGAAGGCGCTCAGCGACTCCGAGGTCGGAGCCAACCCGTCCAACGACGGCAACGTGATCCGCGTGGTCCTGCCGGAGCTCACGCAGGAGCGCCGCAAGGAGTACGTGAAGATCGTCAAGGGCAAGGGCGAGGACGCCAAGGTCTCGATCCGCAGCATCCGCCGCAAGGCCAAGGAGTCCCTCGACAAGCTCGTCAAGGACGGCGAGGTCGGCGAGGACGACGGCGTGCGCGGCGAGAAGGAGCTCGACTCCCTCACCAAGAAGCACGTCGATGCGGTCGAAGACCTGGTCAAGCGCAAGGAAGCCGAGCTGCTCGAAGTCTGATGAGCGAGCCCCAGCCCGACGCGCCGAGCCCGGGGCCCCCCTCCTCAGACGGACAGGCACCGGGGGGCGGGCTCCCCGGACTGAGCCGTGACCGCAGGCCCAAGCCGCTCTCGCGCGCCGGCCGCAACCTGCCCGCCGCCATCTCGGTGGGCCTCGCCCTGCTGATCCTCCTGCTCGCGGGCCTGTTCCTGTGGCCTCTAGGCTTCGTGCTGATCGCCGTCGCGGCAGCGCTGCTGGGGGTCTGGGAGGTGTACCGGGCGCTCGAGACGCACGGCACCCGGATTCCGGCCGTGCCGGTGCTGGCGGCAGCCGTGGCGATTCCCGCCACCGCCTACTTCGGCGGCCAGGAGGCGCAGCTGTTCGCGCTCCTGGCCAGCTGCGCGGCCGTGCTCCTGTGGCAGAGCCTCGAGCACCCGGAGGGCGCCGCGCGGGGCGTCTTCGCCGGCGTGTTCGTGGTCCTGTGGATCCCGTTCCTCCTCGGATACGCCGTACTGCCCCTGCATGCCACGGCCCCCCCTCCGGGCCTCGGCCTGTGGCAGGGCGGCACGGTGCCGCACCCCACCCTCGAGCTCGCGCTGACGCTGCTGCTCGTCGTGGCCAACGACACCTTCGGCTACATTGTGGGCGCGAGCCTCGGCCGGCACCCGATGGCCCCCAAGATCAGCCCGAAGAAGTCCTGGGAGGGCTTCGCGGGCTCGGTCGGCGGAGCGATGGTCGTGGGGGTGCTCGGGGCGGTGCTCCTGCTGGGGCGCCCCTGGTGGGAGGGCCTCGTCCTCGCGGTCGTGATGGTCGGCGCTGCGACGGCTGGCGACCTCGCCGAGTCGATGGTCAAGCGCGAGCTGGGGATCAAGGACATGAGCAGTATCCTCCCGGGCCACGGCGGCATGATGGATCGTCTCGATTCGATCCTCTTCGCCACGCCGGCGGCGTTCCTGGTCTTCAGTCTCCTGCCGGGCTCCTAGCCGGCGGGTTCCCATGATGGTCTTTCGAGCACTCCAGAGAGGACGCACACACGTGGCGCACACCGAGGACAGCGCGGCGGCAGGGTTCGATCGTGTCGCCCGCGGCGAGCTGGGCTACAGCCCCAAGCAGGTTGAGAAGTTCATGTCGGCGGCCCGGGACTTCCTCGAGGACCCGTCCGCCCCAGCGGTGACGAGCCACGACGTGCGCACGGTCTCCTTCGACGCCGTCCGCGGCGGCTACGACGCCGCCGAGGTCGACGCCGCGCTGGACCGCCTCGAGGACGCCTTCGCCCGCCGCGAGCGGGACGAGCTGATCCAGCATTCGGGCGAGGACGTCTGGCTGCGCGAGATCGGGCAGCTCGCCGGGATCCTGCGCGGGCGGCTCGTGCGCGCCGACGGCGAGCGGTTCCGGCGCCCCTCGAGCCCGAAGGCCCCCAGCTACCACGTCGACGACGTCGACAGCCTGTGCATCCGCCTCCTCGACTACCTCGAGCACGGCTCGCCGATGACGGCCGACGACGTGCGCACGGCCGTGTTCCGCACCGTCACGGGCCGGGAAGGCTACGAGGAGACCCAGGTCGACGCCTTCCTCGACCGCGCCGTCGAGCTCATGGCCGCCATCGACTGACGCACGACGCCGGCCGGCCGCCACGCGCTGCCGGCCAGCGTCAGCGCCGCGGCTCGGGGGAGTGGAGCCGCACCAGGAAGCGGTCCGCGCCCCGGGGGACGCTGCGCCTGCTCGCGCGTGAGACGACGATCATCACCGCGAACGCGAGCGGCACGGTCCAGGCCGCAGGCTGGGCGCACGCGACGGCGAGCGCGGAGACGCGGGCCGCCTCGCCCCAGAGGCCCGCCCCCAGCGCGGCGGAGGCCACGAGCGCGCCGCCGCACGCCACGGCGCCGACGCCCATGCCCGCGATCGCGCCCGCCGGCGTCAGCCGCCGCCACCAGATGCCCAGCACGAGCAGGGGACAGATGGTCGAGGCCGTGAAGGCGAACACGAGCCCCACGCTCCCGGCGAGGCCCTGGCCGCCCATGCCCAGGGCGGCCACGAGGGGAACCAGGGCCGAGAGCGCCGCGGCCGTCCTGAAGCCGCGCACGCTCCCGCCGAACAGCTCCTGGCTGATGACCCCTGCCACCGAGACGAGCAGCCCCGAGGTCGTGGACAGGAAAGCGGCCATCGCGCCGGCGAGCACGAGGGCCGAGAGCGCGGTCCCGAGCGGGCCGGCGAGCAGCCGCTCGGGCAGGAGGATCGCGACCGCGTCGCCGTGCGCCGCGAGGTCCGGCGCGGCGAGCCGGCCGATGAGGCCCACCGCGGTGGGGAAGACGTAGAACACCGTGAGCAGCCCGAGCACGATCACCGTGGTCCTCCGGGCCGTGACTCCGTCCGGGTTGGTGTAGAAGCGGACCAGGACGTGCGGGAGCCCGAGGGTCCCGAAGAGCAGGGCGAGCAGCAGCGAGAAGGTGCGGTAGCCGCCGTCGGACGCGCCCGGCACGGCGGACAGGGCCGCGAGCCCCTCCCCAGGGGCCGCCGGCAGGCCCCGGCCGGCGATCAGCAGCACGAGGAAGAAGACCGGCACGGCCAGGCACGCCAGCTTGAGCCAGAACTGGAAGGCCTGGACGAACGTGATCGAGCGCATGCCGCCGAGCATGACCGCGAGGACGACGACGGCGACCACGGCCGCCGAGCCGATCCAGCCGGGCAGCCCGGTGGTGATCCGCACCGCGAGCGCCGCCCCCTGCAGCTGCGGGATGATGTACAGCCAGCCGATCAGGACCACGAGGACGCTCGTGGTGCGACGGGCCGCGAGGGAGCCGAGCCGCGCGGCCGCGAAGTCGGGGATCGTGTACGCCCCCGAGCGGCGCAGCGGAGCGGCCACGAACAGCAGGAGCATGAGGAAGCCGGCGGTGTACCCCACCGGGTACCACAGGGCCTGGGAGCCGCTGACCATGATGAGCCCGGCCACGCCCAGGAAGCTCGCCGCGGAGAGGTACTCCCCGCCGATGGCCGAGGCGTTCCACCAGGGGCGCACCGTGCGGGACGCGACGTAGAAGTCGCTCGTGGTGCGGGAGATCCGCAGCCCGTAGAAGCCGACGAGGACCGTGGCGACCGCCACGGCGCCGAGCGCCGCGAGGCCGATGGCCGCAGTCACGGGTGGTCCTCGAGGAGCTCGGCATAGCGCTGCTCGGTGCGGTTCGCGGCCCGGTAGTAGGCCACCGCCGCGACGAGCGCCGCGGGGTACGGCAGTGCCCCCACCAGCAGCCACACGAGCGGGACCCCGGGCAGCCAGGGCAGGTCCCCCGCGGCCTCGGAGATGACCCACAGCACGGCCACGGCCGTGAGGAAGGCGCCCGCGACGAGCGCCGCCAGGCGGAACTGGGAGCGCAGGAGCGAGCGCAGCACCACGCCGCCGAGCTCCGACTGCTCGGCCACCTCGCGCGCGAGCGGGGGAGTCCTGGGCGCCCTGGCGGCGCTCGAGGCCGGCGCGGTCACCCGCACCCGCCGCGAGCGGTCGATCCGCCGGTCCCCGGCCTCCGGCGCCGTCACGGCAGCGGCCGGATCCGGCCCGCTGCGAGCCGCTCGCGCAGGCCCGGGAGGCAGCGGCGGCTCACCGGGAGCTCCGAGCCGCCGGCCAGCACGGTCGGCTGCGGGCCGCCGAGCCGCAGCTGCTGCACGGCGTCCATGGCCACGAGGTAGGAACGGTGGATCCGTACGAAGCCCGCCGCGCCCCACTGCCGCTCCAGGTCCGTCAGGGGGACCCGTACCAGGTAGCTGCCCTCCGCGGTGTGCAGCCGGGCATAGTCGCCCTGGGCCTGCACGAAGGCCACCTCGTCCCGGCGGATCATCCGGGTGACCCCGCCCTGCTCGACTGTGATGACCTCGGGGGCATCCGCCTGCGGGGCCCGGGTGCCCTCGCGCGCCTCGGCGACCCGCGCCACGCACCGCTCGAGCCGCTCGGGGCGGACCGGCTTGAGGAGGTAGTCCACGGCGGCGAGGTCGAAGGCCTCGACGGCGTGGTCGTCGTCGGCGGTGACGAAGACGACGGCGGGCGGGGCGGCGAAGCGGGCGATCACGCGGGCCAGCTCGAGCCCGCTCAGGCCGGGCATGTGGATGTCGAGGAAGAGGGCATCGATCTCCTCGCGCTCGAGGACCTTGAGGGCCTCGGTCCCGGAGGTCGCCGAGTGGACCGCGCCGATGCGCTCGTCGCGGCCCAGGAGGTACGTCAGCTCCTGGACCGCGGGCAGCTCGTCGTCGACGACGAGGGCACTGATCATGCGGCTCAGTCTATCGGCGGACGCACCTCGTGCTCCGGCTGCGACTTGGGGACGCGCACGGTCACGAGCGTGCCGTGCCCGGGCGCGGTCTCGATGACGAGGCCGTGGTCGTCGCCGTAGACCTGCCGCAGCCGCGCGTCCACGTTCCGCAGGCCCACGTGGAGGCCGCCGGCGCGTCCGGCCAGGACCTCGCGGAGCCGTTCGGGGTCCATGCCCGCGCCGTCGTCCTCGATCTGCACGAGCGCCTCGTGCGGGGAGTCCTCGGCGGTGATGCTGATGTGCCCCGTTCCCTCCCGGGCCTCAAGACCGTGCCGCACCGCGTTCTCGACCAGCGGCTGGAGGCTCAGGAAGGGGATGGGGACGCCCAGCACCTCCGGGGCGATGCGCAGGCTCACCTGGAGCCGCTCGCCGAAGCGGGCCCGTTCGAGCAGGAGGTACTGGTCGATGCTCTTGAGCTCCTCCGCGAGCGTCGTGAAGTCGCCGTGCCGGCGGAACGAGTACCGGGTGAAGTCGGCGAACTCGACCAGGAGCTCCCGCGCCCGGGCCGGGTCGGTGAGGATGTAGGAGGCGATCGCGGTGAGCGCGTTGTAGATGAAGTGCGGGCTGATCTGCGCCCTCAGTGCACGCACCTCGGCCTCCATGAGCAGCGTCCTGGACCTGTCCAGCTCGGCGAGCTCGGCCTGGGCCGCGACCCAGTCCGCCACCTCGCGGGTGGCCCGCACGAGTCCGGCTCCGGCCGAGGGCGAGAACGCCACGACCGTGCCGATCACGCGGGCGCCGACCCGGACGGGCGCGACGACGGCGCCGCGCAGGCGGCAGTCCGCCTCCGTGCAGCCCACCGCCGCGCAGCCGACCTCGTCCCCGCCGGCCACGCGGGCGCGCCCGTGGGCGAGCGTCCTCGCGGCCAGCGCCATCACGGCATCCGCGTGCGCCGGGCTCTCGCAGTCCCAGGCGAGCAGGCGCGAGTCGTCGGTCAGGGCGAGCGCGGGCGCGCCGAGCATGGAGCGCAGGTGGTGGGCGGCCTTCGCCGCGCCCTCGGGGCCGAGGCCCCCGCGGAGGGAACGGCCCGCCTGCGCGGCCGAGTGCAGGATCGTGTAGCTCGCGCGCTCCGCATCGCTGCCGAATTCCCGGCGTGATCCCCACGTCCGCCACGCGACGGCGCCCACGGCCACGCCGGCCACCAGCACGAGGGCCAGGGCGACGAGCGTCAGGGCATCGGGGGACATGATGCAAGGCTAGCCGCACGCGGCAGCCACTCGGCGTGGGCGCGGCACCGTTCGGCGCACGCTCGCGGCCGCTCGGCGCTGGCCCGTCGCGCGGCTCTGGCTGGCACCGCCGGGGGGGCGCAACAGTGATGTGCATCACGCATCCGCCGGGCACCGCGCCGGCATACCTCAGGAGGACTCATGGGCAACGACGCCTCCCGGGACGCGAGGGCCGGCACGGCCCCGCACCCGGACTTCCAGCTGGTCCAGTCCAGCGACGAGTTCCGCGCGCTGCGCGCCAGCCACCGCAGCTTCGTGTTCCCGATCGCCGGAGCGTTCCTGCTCTGGTACTTCCTGTACGTCCTGCTGGCCGACTACGCGCACGACTTCATGTCGATCAAGCTCGCCGGCAGCATCACGGTCGGCCTCGTGCTCGGCCTGGCGCAGTTCGCGAGCACGTTCGCCATCACCGCCTGGTACGTCCACCACGCCAACAAGAGGCTCGACCCGGCCGCAGAGGCCATCCGGAACGAGATCGAGCAGGGCGGCGCCTCGTCGGGCGCCCACGCCGCAGGCAGCGAGGAGAGCACCCGATGAACGTCGCAGCAAGCCTGCAGAGCAGCACCTGGCTCAACATGTCGATCTTCGCCCTGTTCGTGGCCGTCACGATCGTGATCGTGATCCGCGCGGGCAGGAACAACAGGACCGCGGCGGACTACTACGCGGGCGGCCGGTCCTTCACCGGCGGCCAGAACGGCACGGCCATCTCCGGCGACTACCTCTCCGCCGCCTCGTTCCTGGGGATCACCGGCGCGATCGCCGTCAACGGCTATGACGGCTTCCTCTACTCCATCGGCTTCCTCGTCGCCTGGCTCGTCGCCCTGCTGCTCGTCGCCGAGCTCCTGCGCAACACCGGCAAGTTCACGATGGCGGACGTCCTCGCGTTCCGCCTCCGCGAGCGACCTGTGCGCATCGCGGCCGCCATCTCGACCCTCGCCGTGTGCTTCTTCTACCTCCTGGCCCAGATGGCAGGGGCCGGGGGACTGATCGCGCTGCTCCTGGGCATCTCCGACTGGGGCGGCCAGGCGGTCGTCATCACTGTGGTCGGCGCCCTCATGATCATGTACGTGCTCCTCGGCGGCATGAAGGGCACTACCTGGGTGCAGATCATCAAGGCGATCCTGCTCATCGCGGGGGCGTTCGTCATGACGATCATGGTGCTGGCGATGAACGGCTTCAACCTCTCCACGCTCCTGGACAGCGCGGTGCACACCGCCGGAGCGGGCGGCGAGAAGCTGCTGAACCCGGGCCTCGCCTACGGCAAGGACGGCACCTCCAAGCTCGACTTCGTCTCCCTCGGCCTCGCGCTCGTCCTCGGCACCGCGGCCCTGCCACACGTCCTGATGCGCTTCTACACGGTGCCGACCGCGAAGGAGGCCCGCAAGTCGGTCGTGTGGGCGATCTGGATCATCGGCGCCTTCTACCTCTTCACGCTCGTGCTCGGGTACGGCGCGGCGGCCCTCATCGGCGCGGACGCGATCAAGAAGGCCCCCGGCGGGGTGAACTCGGCGGCGCCGCTGCTCGCGTTCCAGCTCGGCGGCCCGCTCCTGCTCGGGTTCATCTCGGCGGTCGCGTTCGCGACCATCCTCGCCGTCGTGGCGGGCCTGACCATCACCGCGGCGGCCTCGTTCGCCCACGACATCTACGCGAACGTCCTCGCCAAAGGCAGGACCACCCCGGCCTCGGAGGTCAAGGTGGCGCGCCGCACCGTCGTCGTGATCGGCATCTTCGCGATCGTCGGCGGCATCTTCGCCAACGGCCAGAACGTCGCCTTCCTCGTGGCCCTCGCCTTCGCGGTGGCGGCCTCGGCCAACCTGCCCACGATCCTCTACTCGCTCTTCTGGAAGAGGTTCACCACCCAGGGCGCGCTCTGGAGCATCTACGGCGGCCTGGCCTCCGCGGTCCTGCTCATCGCCTTCTCGCCGGTGGTCTCCGGGTCGAAGACGTCGATGATCCCCGGTGCGCACTTCGCCTGGTTCCCGCTGAGCAACCCCGGCATCGTCTCGATCCCGCTCGCCTTCGCCCTCGGCTGGCTCGGCACGGTCCTCGACAAGCGGCGGGAGGATCCGGCCAAGCAGGCGGAGATGGAGGTCCGGTCCCTCACCGGCGTGGGCGCCGAGAAGGCGGTCTCGCACTAGCGTCACCCTCGCGTACGACGGCGGGCGGCGGCTCCCAGCGGGGGCCGCCGCCCGCCGTGGTTCCGGGCAGCGCGGGCCGGGCACGCGCCGTCGTGCGTCAGCGGGGCTGGATCCTGATGCCGTCGAGCATGAGCGGGTCGCCCTCCCAGCGGTAGGAGAGGTCGAACGCCCGGCTGCCGCAGACGAGGACCCCCTCGGCGGTGCCGCGGGGCCGCTGGCCGGCGCGGGCGAGCGAGTCGGCCCGCTGGATGTCGGCGGCGCACGTCGGATCGATCTGGAGTTCGGTGAGCCTGCTCGTGAGCTCGGTCTCGCTCAGGTGCTGCTTGAGGGCCGGGGTGAACTCGCCGTAGGCGCGGGAGAGGTTGCCCGAGGCGAGGTCGGCGCTCATCTGCTCGGAGGCCCGCTTGACGCCCGCGCCGGGGCTGAAGACCACGAGGGCCAGGACCACCGCCGCGGCCACGGCGAGGAGGGCTGCGGCGCCGCCCACGCCCAGCCCGATCCACAGCCACGGGCTCCGCTTCCTCGGCGCCCCGCCCGGCCCCGCCCACAGCTCCTGCGGGGTGGGCTCGCGGGGCCGCTCCATGCGGGCCTGGCTCTGGTTGGGCAGCTGGGGGAACGTCATCGTGCGGGTCAGTCCTCGGCGCTAGGCGGGCGGTCGGGGGCCCCTCGCGAGGAGCGGGTCCATCCTGAATGGTATGAGGTCGCCCATCGCGAGGGCGGTATCGGTCCGCTCGACGCCGTCCACGGCGAGGATCTTGCCGTTGATCCTGAACAGGTCCTCGGCGTCGAGGGCCACGACCCGGAGCAGCAGGTCGGCTGTCCCGGTGAGGCCGTGCCCCTCGAGGACCTCGGGAATCCCGGCGATGTGCTCGGTGATCTCGGCGAGCTTGCGCTGCTGGACGTGGACGGTGATGAACGCCAGCAGGGGATAGCCGAGGGCCGCCGGGCTGATGCGGCGGTCGAAGCCGAGGAACACGTGGCCGGCCTCGAGGCGCGCGAGCCTCGCCTGCACCGTGTTCCGGGAGAGGCCCAGTTCCTGGGCGAGGGCCACGACGGTGCGGCGGGGATCCTCGGACAGCGCCCGCAGGATCCGGGCGTCGGTGGCGTCGACGACGTGCATGGTGCGCAGGCTAGCACGCTCCGGACCTGTCAGTTTGGGCACCGTGCGCAGTGTGCGCGCGATTGGTTGTACCCCCTGATGGTTGTGAGTATCGTCACATTAACCCGGCGGCCCACAGGCCTCCCGAGATCAGAGAGGGATGCGTACCCAGTGTCCAGCTACCAGATGTCGACCGGCGACGACGGCTCGCCGATCCAGCTTCTCTCCCCCCACGGCGAACGCCGGCCCCATGAACGGTACGACGCCCTCGTGGCCGACCTCGGCCCCGAGGCCCTCGCCTCGCTCTACGAGGACATGGTGGTCGCCCGCCGCATCGACGCCGAGGGGACGGCCCTCCAGCGCCAGGGCCAGCTCGGCCTGTGGCCGCCGTTCCTCGGCCAGGAGGCCGCGCAGATCGGCTCGGCCCACGCCATTGCACCCGATGACTTCATCTTCGCCAGCTACCGGGAGATCGCGGTCGCCTACGCCCGCGGCATCCCGCTGCCGGACCTCATGCGGCAGTGGCGCGGCGCCGCGAACGCGGGCTGGGACCCGTTCCGGCACAACATGGCACCGACCCAGGTGGTGATCGGCGCCCAGTCCCTGCACGCCGTCGGGTACGCCATGGGCGTCCAGTTCGACGGCGCGGAGACCGCCGTCATCACCTACTTCGGCGACGGCGCCACGAGCCAGGGCGACGTGAACGAGTCGATGGTCTTCGCGGCCAGCTTCCAGGCCCCGGTCGTGTTCTTCTGCCAGAACAACCACTGGGCGATCTCCGAGCCCGTGGGCGTGCAGGCCCACGTGCCGATCGGGCTCCGCGCGCCCGGGTTCGGCATCCCGAGCGCGCGGATCGACGGCAACGACGTCCTCGCCTGCCTCGCCGCGACCCGTGAGGCCCTCGGGCGGGCCCGCTCGGGCAACGGACCCTCGTACATCGAGGCGGTCACCTACCGGATGGGCGCCCACACCACCGCGGACGATCCCACGAGGTACCGCGACGCGAACGAGCTCGAGGACTGGCGCGGCCGCGACCCGATCTCCCGGCTCGAGGCGTACCTGCGCGCCGAGGGCGTCCTCGACGACGGCCTCCGGGCCCGGGCCGCCGAGAAGGCCGACGACGTCGCCGCCGCCCTGCGCGAGGCCACGATCCACATGCCCGATCCCGCGCCGGGGGAGCTCTTCGAGCATGTCTACGCCGGGCCGCACGCGGCCCTGGACCGGCAGCGCGAGCACTTCGAGCGGTTCCACGCCGGGTTCGACGACCACGCCGCGCACGCCGCCGGCGCACACACGGAGGGGGCCCGCTGATGGCCGGGATGACGTTCGCCAAGGCGCTCAACGCAGGCCTGCGCAAGGCGATGGAGCGGGACCCCAAGGTCGTGCTCATGGGCGAGGACATCGGCCGCCTCGGCGGGGTGTTCCGCATCACCGACGGGCTCCAGAAGGACTTCGGCGCCCACCGGGTCATCGACACGCCGCTCGCGGAGTCCGGCATCATGGGCACTGCCATCGGCATGGCCTACCGGGGCTACCGACCCGTCGTGGAGATCCAGTTCGACGGCTTCGTGTACCCGGCCTTCGACCAGATCGTCTCCCAGGTCGCCAAGATGCACTACCGCACCCGGGGCGCCGTGACCCTGCCGATCACCCTGCGCCTGCCCTACGGCGGGGGCATCGGCTCGCCCGAGCACCACTCCGAGTCGCCGGAGGCGTACTTCGCGCACACCGCCGGGCTGCGCGTCGTCTCGCCCTCCACCCCCCAGGATGCGTACACGATGATGCAGGAGGCCATCGCCTGCGACGACCCGGTGGTGTTCCTCGAGCCCAAGCGCCGCTACCACGACAAGGGCGAGGTCGACGAGGCACTCGAGCCGGGCGCCGGGGCGCTGCCGATGGGCTCGGCCCGGATCGCCGCGGAGGGGAGCGACGTCACCCTCCTCGCCTATGGGCCGATGGTGAAGACGTGCCTCGACGCCGCGGTCGCGGCCTCCGACGAGGGGGTGTCCATCGAGGTGATCGACCTGAGGTCCCTCTCGCCGGTGGACTACGGCCCGCTCGAGGCGTCCGTGCGGAAGACGGGCCGGCTCGTCATCGCGCACGAGGCCTCGCAGACGCTCGGGCTCGGCGCCGAGCTGGCCGCCGTCCTCACCGAGCGGTGCTTCTACCACCTCGAGCACGCCCCGGTGCGCGTGACCGGCTTCGACGTGCCCTACCCTCCGTCCAAGCTCGAGTTCCACCACCTGCCCGACCTGGACCGGATCCTCGACGGCGTGGACCGCGCCCTGGACAGGCCCAACTCCCTCAGCGGACTGGAGGATGGGGCATGAGCGCGGCCACGGTCGGGCCGGGATCCGGCGTGACGCGCCCGTTCCTGCTCCCGGACCTGGGCGAGGGCCTCACGGAATCCGAGATCGTCTCCTGGCGCGTCGCGGTGGGAGACTCGGTCCGCCTCAACCAGGTCATCGGCGAGGTCGAGACCGCCAAGGCCGTCGTCGAGCTCCCGAGCCCCTACACCGGCACCGTCACGGCGCTGCTCGCCGAGCCGGGGGACGTCGTGGCCGTCGGGGCGCCGATCGCCGAATTCGAGGTCGCGGCCGACGCCGGCCGCCCGCCTGCCGCTGCCGCCTCGCCTACGTCCTCGGGTGCGGCAGGGGAGGCGCCCCAGCGCCAGGCGACGCTCGTGGGCTACGGCGCCATGCCGGAGACCGGAGCACGGCCCGCGCGCCGCGCCCGCCTGTCGGTCGTAGGGCCGGCCCCGGCAGCCGAGCCGGGCGGAGCGCAGCCGGCACCCGCTCCGGCACCAGGGCCCGGCGCGAGGGAGACGGAGCCCCGCCCCGCGGAGCGTCCCCGGTCCACCCCTCCCGTGCGCAAGCTGGCCAAGGACCTCGGGGTGGACCTCGCGGGCCTGGCCGGCACGGGCCCGCGAGAGCTCATCACCCGCGACGACGTGCTCGCCTCGATCGGAACCGGTGCTGCCGGCACGGCCCCTGCGGGGACCGCCCCGGCGGCAGGCGCCCCGGCCGCCCAGCCGCCCGCCGGCGCCGTGCGCGAATCCAGGACGCCCATCAGGGGCGTGCGCAAGCACACGGCGGCGGCGATGGTCGCGAGTGCGTTCACCGCCCCCCACGCCAGCGAGTTCCTCACCGTGGACGTCACGCCCGCGATGGAGCTCCTCGGGCGGCTGCGCGAGAGCCGCGCGTTCGCGGGCCAGAAGATCACCCCGCTCACGCTCGTCGCGAAGGCCGTGCTCATCGCTCTGCGCCGGAGCCCGTCGCTCAACTCGCGCTGGGACGAGGACGCGCAGGAGATCGTCCAGTACCACTACGTGAACCTCGGCATTGCCGCCGCCACGCCCCGCGGGCTCGTGGTGCCGAACGTCAAGGACGCCCAGGAGCTCTCGCTCGCCGACCTGGCCGCTGGGATCGCCGCGCTCGCCGAGACGGCGAAGGACGGCCGCACGGCGCCGGCGGACCTGTCCGGGGGAACGATCTCCATCACCAACGTCGGCGTCTTCGGAGTCGACGCGGGCACCCCGATCCTCAACCCGGGCGAGGCCGCCATCCTGGCCATGGGCCAGGTCCGCAGGCTCCCCTGGGAGCATCAGGGCCAGATCGCCCTGCGGCAGGTGATGACGCTCTCGCTCTCCTTCGACCACCGCCTCGTGGACGGCGAGCAGGCCTCCCGGTTCCTCGCCGATGTCGGTGCCATCCTCGCCGATCCGGGCATGGTACTCACCATGGTGTGACGCCCACCGGAAGCCCGGCGGGCCCGCGGAATCGCGGGCCCGCCGGGCTTCCGTGTGTCCGGCTCCCGCTGGCCCCCGTAGTGGCACTCTGTGCAGCCGAGTACCCGGCCAGTGGGGCCCCCGCGGTCCCCTGCGTACACGGTCAGAAATCGCCCGAGTAGGGCCCCCTGGAGTCCCCGGAAAGACGGGTACGGATTACTCGGGCGCCTCATGGGCCCCAATTTTTACGCTCCTTCTATCACGTCGCCAGCAGCCCGCCGGCGGCGGCGAGGGTAGGGGAGCCTGCTCATGGAGCCCATCGGAAGCCTACGGATCCGCGGCCCGCGCCATGCCCGGCACCGCACCGCCAGAGTGCCCCGGAGAGCCATCTCCGCGGTGCTGGCCGGAGCGCTCGTCGGGGCGGGGCTGCTCGTGGGCACGACGGCCTCCGCGGACGTCGGCACGATCGCGGTGGACAGCCTGCGGACGGGCTGGGACAGCAGCGAGAGCGCCCTCTCCCCGTCAGCCGTCGGGTCTACGAACTTCGGCAAGCTGTTCTCCACCGCGGTGGACGGGCAGGTGTACGCGCAGCCGCTCGTGGTCGGCCAGACGGTCGTCGCCGCGACCGAGAACAACGCGGTCTACGGCCTCGATGCCACGACCGGCGCGGTGAAGTGGACCCGCTCGGTGGGCCCGGCGTGGCCGGCCTCGACGGTGAGCTGCGGGGACCTGGTGCCCAACATCGGCATCACCTCCAGCCCGGTCTACGATGCGGCGACGAACAGCGTCTTCCTGACCGCGAAGACCAACGACGGGGCGAATGCGCAGCTGCCCCACTGGTACATGCACTCGATCGACATCACGACCGGCGCCGAGCGGGCCGGCTTCCCGGTGATGATCAACGGCGCCCCCACCAATGACCCCACCCACCCCTTCAACGCGCTGACCGCGATGCAGCGGCCAGGCCTGCTGCTCATGGGCGGGGTGGTGTACGCCGGCTTCGCGAGCCACTGCGACTACAACCCCTTTGTGGGCTATGTGGTCGGGGTCTCGACGGCGGGCAAGCAGACCACGATGTGGGCCACCGAATCCGGGGTCAGCAACGCCGAGGGCGGCATCTGGCAGTCCGGCGGCGGCCTCGTCTCCGACGGGCCCGGGCGGATCCTCTTCGCCACCGGCAACGGCATCGCCCCGCAGACCTCGCCCGGATCCTCTCCGCCGGCCACCCTGGCCGAGTCCGTGGTCCGGCTGCAGGTCGGCACGGACGGCAACCTGACAGCACAGGACTTCTTCAGCCCGGCCGCGAACGTGAAGCTGAACCAGAACGACGCCGACCTGGGCTCCGGGGCGCCGATCGCGATCCCGGACGGCTACGGCACCTCCGCGCACCCGCACCTGATGGTGCAGACCGGCAAGGACGGGCACATCTACCTGCTCGACCGTGACAACCTCGGGGGCATGGCCCAGGGCACCGGCGGCACCGACGCCATCGTGGACACGGCCGGGCCCTACAACGGGGTGTGGGGGCGCTCCGCGTTCCTCGGCACCACGCAGGGCGGGTACGTCTACCAGGTCGAGAACAACGGCTACCTGCGCGCCTCCAAGATCGTCCCCACGAGCACGGGCGGGGTCCAGCTCGCCTCGGTCGGGACCTCGAGCGGGACCTTCGGCTTCTCCTCCGGGTCCCCCGTGGTGACCTCCTCCGGCACCGACCCGTCCACGGCGCTCGTGTGGGTCGTCTACGCCGGCGACGGCACGGGCACCAACGCCCAGCTCCGCGCGTACCGGGCCATCCCGGACAGCACCGGCAAGCTCGCCCAGGTCTTCAGCGCCCCGATCGGCACGGCGGCGAAGTTCGTCTCTGTCGCCACCAACGCCGGCAAGGTCTACGTGGGCACCCGGGACGGGCACGTCCTCGCCTTCGGCATCCCGACGCAGGCTGCCGTGGGCTCCACGAACAGCGACCTGGGCCAGGTCGCGGTCGGCACGAGCTCCACGACGGCCGTGACCATCACGGCCACGCGCGCCGTGACGATCAGCTCGATCACCACGAGCGCCCCCTTCGGGATCGGCACCTCGGCCACCTTCCCCACGTCCCTGGCCACCGGGGCCAGCCTCTCCCTCCCCGTGACGTTCGCCCCCACGACCACCGGCGAATCAGACGGCACTCTGACCGTGAAGACCTCCGACGGCGAGACCGACCTCCTGGGCGTCCACGGCATCGGCACCAAGGACGGCCTCGGCGCCACGCCGACGTCGCTCACCTTCACCAACGTCCCGACGGGCACAGTCAGCCGACAGACCGTCAACATCGTCAACACCGGCACGACGGCGGTCACCGTCAGCGCCGTGACCCTGCCCACGAACTCGGCCCTCGTGGTGGATCCGACCACGGTGCCCGCGATCGGGTCCACGATCCAGCCGCTCGCCTCCGTCCCCGTGTCGGTCACGTTCACCCCGACGGTCGCGGCCACCGTGAGCGACTCGTTGACCGTGACGAGCAACCTCGGCGGAGTGACGGTGCCGATCAGCGCCACGTCCATCACCGGGGCGTCCCACCTGCAGGTCCCCGCGTCCCTCGACTTCGGCAACGTCCCGGTCGGCGGATGGGCCACCAGTTCCTTCCAGATCCAGAACACCGGCAACATCCCGATGACGATCACCAAGGCGAAGGCGCCGCAGGGCGTGTTCACCACCACGACCCCCGTCTCCGAGGGCCTGGTGATCCCGCCCGGGGACTCCGTGTTCCAGAGCGTGACCTTCTCCCCGACCGCGGTCGGGCAGGCCGGCACGGCGGACACCTACTACCTCATCACGGCGGACGACGGCTCCGGCGCCCAGGAGGTCATGCTCACCGGCTACGGCGTCAACGACCCCGTCGCCGCGTACGCGCAGAAGATCGGCGCGGGGACATGGTCCTCGCCGCTCGGACAGGCCCTCACCGCCGAGTACAGCGTGGGCACCGGCACCTGCCAGGACTACACCTCCGGCATCATCTGCTGGTCGCCCACCACGGGGACCCACGAGGTCAACGGGGCCATCTACACCCGCTACGCCGCGGCGGGCGGCCCCAAGGGCTTCCTCGGCTTCCCGACCACGGACGAGACCAAGACCCCGGACGGCATCGGGGCGTACAACCACTTCTCCGGCTCGGGCGGCGCCTCCATCTACTGGACGTCCACGACCGGGGCGCATGAGGTGCACGGCGCCATCCGGGCCAACTGGGCGGCCTCGGGCTGGGAGCGGGGCCCCTTGGGCTACCCGACCACGGACGAGCTGGGCACCCCGGACGGCAAGGGCCGGTACAACCACTTCAACGGCTCCGGCGGCGCCTCCATCTACTGGACGTCGACGACGGGTGCGCACTCAGTTCGCGGGGCGATCCGGTCCAACTGGGCGGCCTCGGGCTGGGAGCGGGGACCGCTGGGCTACCCCACGACGGATGAGATGGGCACGCCGGACGGGATCGGTCGCTACAACCACTTCAACGGCTCCAGCGGCTCCTCCATCTACTGGACCCCGACCACGGGGGCGCACTCGATCCGCGGCGCGATCCGGGCCGAGTGGGCAGCGTCCGGCTGGGAGCGGGGACCGCTGGGCTACCCGACGACCGACGAGAAGGGGACCCCCGACGGCTCGGGCCGCTACAACCACTTCTCCAAGGCGGCCTCGATCTACTGGACCCCATGGACCGGAGCGCACTCGGTGCTCGGCGCGATCCGGGCGACGTGGGCCTCGATGGGCTGGGAGCAGAGCTGGCTCGGCTACCCGACCTCGGACGAGTACTCCGTCCCCGTGGGACGCGCGGAGGACTTCGAGAACGGCAGCCTGACCTGGAGCTCCACCACCGGAATGGTGAACGCCTCCAGCTGAGGGCCTGGGCCAGCGACCTGTCCCGTCTGCTGGCCTGAAGGGGGAGCGGCGCTCACGGCCTGGCCGTGAGCGCCGCTTCCGCCATGACGGCCAGTGTCGCCCGGGCCGAGGAGGCCCCCAGGCTGCCCCCGGGCCTGCGCACCGAGTGCGGCGTCGAGTTGATGAGGCCGAACACGGCCTGGGCCCGCATCCGCAGCTCGGCGGCGCTCGCCGCCGGGTGCACGGGCCGCAGCGCGTCGCACCACACCTCGACGTAGGCGAGCTGGAGCGAACGCACGCGCCTGCGGTCGGCGTCCGCGAGGGAACCGAAGTCCCGGTCCTGCACCCGGATGACGTCCGGCTGGGCGAGGGCGAAGTCCACGTGGAAGGCGACGAGCGCGCGGAGGGGGGCGGCGTCGTCGGCCGCGTCCGAGGCTGCCTCGAGCGCCACCCGGCGTCCCCCCTCGAGCAGGTCCTCGCTCACGCCGACCAGCAGCGCCCCGAGGACCGCCTGCTTCCCGGGGAAGTGGCGGTAGATGGCCGGTCCGCTCACGCCCGCCGCCGCACCGAGGTCCTCGAGCGAGGCCCCCGCGTAGCCCTGGGCGGCGAACAGCCCGGCCGCCGCGTCGAGGATGGCCTGCCGCCGCTCGGCCTTGGCCTGCACGCGCGGGCTCACGCTCTCGCCCATATCCCTCCCCGGTCCGGCGGAAAATCCCTGTGCTGGACATCACAGTTAATCCACATTAACTTAGAACTCAGTTAGCCGTCACTAACCGAGTTGATGCGGGCGCTGCCCGTCCCGGAGGACAGATGGATACCCTGACCAGCCGGATCGATCCGGCAGGCCCCGACTTCGCCGAGAACGATGCCGCCCAGCGCGCCCTCGTCGACGAACTGCGTGCGCGCCTCGCCGCCGCCGCGCTCGGCGGCCCCGAGCGGTCCCGCGCGCGCCACGTGGCACGCGGCAAGCTGCTCCCGCGCGAGCGGATCGACGTGCTGCTGGACGAGGGCTCGCCGTTCCTCGAGGTCGCCCCGCTCGCTGCGGACCGGATGTACGACGGCGAGTGCCCCGCGGCGGGGGTCATCGCCGGCATCGGCCTCGTCCACGGCCGCCACGTGATGGTCGTGTCGAACGACGCGACGGTCAAGGGCGGCACCTACTACCCCCTGACGGTCAAGAAGCACCTGCGCGCGCAGGAGATCGCCCTCGAGAACCGGCTTCCCTGCATCTACCTCGTCGACTCGGGCGGGGCGTTCCTTCCCAAGCAGGACGAGGTGTTCCCCGACCGCGACCACTTCGGCCGGATCTTCTACAACCAGGCGCGCCTCTCCGCCGCCAAGGTCCCCCAGATCGCGGCCGTCCTCGGCTCCTGCACCGCCGGCGGGGCCTATGTGCCGGCGATGAGCGACGAGACCGTGATCGTGCGGAACCAGGGCACGATCTTCCTCGGCGGCCCGCCGCTCGTGAAGGCGGCGATCGGCGAGGTCGTCACCGCCGAGGAGCTGGGCGGGGGAGAGGTCCACGCGAAGGTCTCGGGCGTGGCCGACCACCTCGCCGACAACGACGAGCATGCGCTCGAGATCGTGCGCAGCATCGTCGAGACCCTCCCGCCCCCCGGACCGGCCCCGTGGGAGGTGCGCGCCGCCGTCGAGCCCAAGGTCGAGCAGTCCGAGCTGTACGGCGCGGTGCCGGTCGACGTCAATGCGCAGTACGACGTCCATGAGGTCATCGCCCGACTCGTGGACGGAAGCGAGTTCCACGAGTTCAAGAAGGACTACGGCCCCACGCTCGTCACCGGGTTCGCGCACCTCGAGGGGCACCCGGTCGGGATTGTCGCGAACAACGGGGTCCTGTTCTCCGAGTCGGCGATGAAGGGCGCTCACTTCATCGAGCTGTGCGACCAACGGGGCATCCCGCTCGTCTTCCTGCAGAACATCTCCGGCTTCATGGTGGGCCGCGACTACGAGCACGGAGGCATCGCGAAGCACGGGGCGAAGATGGTCACGGCAGTGGCCACGACCCGCGTCCCCAAGCTCACGGTGGTGATCGGCGGCTCCTTCGGCGCCGGCAACTACTCCATGTGCGGGCGCGCGTACTCGCCCCGGTTCCTGTGGATGTGGCCCGCGGGCCGCATCTCGGTGATGGGCGGCAATCAGGCCGCATCCGTGCTCGCGACCGTCAAGCGCGATCAGTTCGAGGCCCGCGGCGAGGAGTGGGCCGCTGCCGAGGAGGACGCCTTCAAGGCCCCGATCCGCGCCCAGTACGAGTCCCAGGGGAGCCCCTACTACTCGACCGCGAGGCTCTGGGACGACGGCGTGATCGACCCGGCCGACACGCGCCGCGTCCTCGGCATGGCCCTCGCCGTCGTTGCCCAGTCACCCCTGCCGGAGACGTCCTTCGGCGTCTTCAGGATGTGAGCCGCATGACCGCCACCACTGCTTCCGTCCGGCCCTTCGCCAAGGTCCTCGTGGCCAACCGCGGCGAGATCGCGTGCCGCGTGATCCGCACCCTGCGCCGGCTCGGCATCTCCTCAGTCGCGGTGTACAGCGACGCCGACGCCGGGGCGCGCCACATCCACGAGGCCGACGAGGCCGTCCGCATCGGCCCCGCCGCCGCGGCCCAGAGCTACCTGAGCATCCCCGCCATCGTCGACGCGGCGCGCGCCACCGGGGCAGAGGCCGTCCACCCCGGCTACGGCTTCCTGAGCGAGAATGCCGAGCTCGCCCGCGCGCTCGCGGACGCCGGCATCGTCTTCGTGGGCCCCGGCGCCGAGGCCCTCGCCGTCATGGGGGACAAGATCCGGGCCAAGAACCACGTGGCCGGCTACGGCGTCCCGGTCATCCCCGGCGTCGCGGAGCCCGGGCTCACTGACGCGGAGCTCATCGAGCGGGCCGCCGAGGTGGGGTTCCCGATCCTCATCAAGCCCTCGGCCGGCGGGGGCGGCAAGGGCATGACCGCCGTCGAGTCCGCGGCAGACCTCCCGGCCGCCCTGGCGACCGCGCGCAGGGTCGCGACGGCCGCCTTCGGTGACGGCACGCTCCTCCTCGAGCGGCTCGTCCGCGCCCCGCGGCACATCGAGGTCCAGGTCCTCGCGGACACCCACGGCACCACGATCCACCTCGGCGAGCGCGAGTGCTCCCTGCAGCGCAGGCACCAGAAGGTCATCGAGGAGGCCCCCTCGCCGCTGTTCGCCACGGACCAGGGCGCCCGCACCCGGGACCGCATCGGGGCCGCGGCCTGCGAGGCCGCCCGCTCCGTCGGCTACGTCGGCGCCGGCACGGTCGAGTTCCTCGTCTCCGACGAGGCCCCGGACGAGTTCTTCTTCATGGAGATGAACACCCGCCTCCAGGTCGAGCATCCCGTGACGGAGATGGTCACCGGCATCGACCTCGTCGAGCAGCAGCTCCGCGTCGCCGCGGGCGAGCCCCTGGCCCTGCGCCAGGAGGAGATCCGCCTCGACGGCCACGCGATCGAGGCCCGCATCTACGCGGAGGTCCCCGCGCGGGGCTTCCTGCCGGCGACCGGCACCGTCGCGCTGCTGCAGGAGCCGGCCGGGGAGCACGTGCGGGTGGACAGCTCCCTCGAGCCGGGCCTGGCCATCGGCTCGGACTATGATCCGATGCTCGCCAAGTGCATCGCGTGGGGCCGCACCCGGGGCGAGGCGCTCGGGACGCTCGACGCGGCGCTCGGGCGCTACACCGTGCTCGGCGTCGAGACCAACATTGAGTACCTCAGGCTCCTGCTCGCCGACGAGGACGTGCGCGCCGGGCGTCTGGAGACGACCCTGATCGAACGCCGGCTGCCCGGCCTGTCCTTCCGGGGCCCAGGGGAGGCCGAGTACGCCGCCGCGGCGCTCCTGGCCGCCGGGGCCGTGCCGGCCGCCGGCAGCGGCGCCGCCCCGGCTGCCGCCCTCGGCCCCTGGGCCCCGGACGGCTGGCGCCTGGGCGCCCCGGGCGCCCGGCGCGTGAGCCTCTCAGCCGCGGACGGCGGCGTCGTGACCGTCACCCTGCGTGGCCCCGTGGGCGGCGCGGACCCCTGCGCCGCCACGGTCCGCATCGACGTCGGCAGCGAGCGCGGAACCGAGCGGACGGCGAGCCTGCGGCGCGAGGGACCGGCCGGCGTCGTGCTCGCCCTGGAGGGCGCAGAGCACCGCTTCGCGTGGGCCCTCACGGAGGGCCCGGCGGGGGAGCGCACCGTGCACCTCGGCGACACGGGCTGGTCCGCCGCCCTCCCCGTCCTCGGCCGCGCGGAGCGGCTCGAGCGGCTCCGCGCCGCCGTGCACCGGCACGAGGGCGAGGCAGCCCCCGAAGTCCGCACGCCGATGCCCGGCACGGTCGTCTCCGTCGCCGTCGACCACGGCCAGGCCGTCGAGGCCGGCCAGCCGCTCGTCTCCGTGGAGGCCATGAAGATGGAGCACCAGCTCGTCGCGGCCCTCGCCGGGACCGTGGCACTGCACGTCACCCCCGGCGCCCTCGTCAAGGCCGACCAGGTCGTTGCCACCGTCACCCCCCACGAAGCCACACCGCGCGATGCGCACGAAGGAGCCTGACCCATGGACTTCCAGCTCACCGACGAGTACCAGGAGCTCTCCGACACGGTGCGCGAGTTCGCCGACGAGGTCGTCGCGCCCGTGTCCGCCCGCCACGACGAGGAGCACAGCTTCCCCTACGAGGTGATCGCCCAGATGGGCGAGATGGGCCTGTTCGGCCTGCCGTTCCCCGAGGAGTACGGCGGGATGGGCGGGGACTACTTCGCGCTCGCCCTCGCGCTCGAGCAGCTCGGGCGCGTGGACCAGTCGGTCGCGATCACGCTCGAGGCCGGCGTCTCGCTCGGGGCCATGCCGATCCACCGCTTCGGCACCGAGAAGCAGAAGGAGGCGCTCCTGCCCGACCTCGCTGCGGGCCGCGCGCTCGCCGGCTTCGGCCTGACGGAGCCGGGGGCCGGGTCGGACGCCGGCGGGACCAAGACGACCGCACGGCTCGAGGACGGGGCAGACGGGCGCGAGTGGGTCATCAGCGGGTCGAAGGAGTTCATCACGAACTCCGGCACGGACATCACGAGCTTCGTGACCGTCACGGCGGTCACCGGCACGGAAGAGCGGCCCGACGGGACCGCCCGCAAGGAGATCTCCACGATCATCGTGCCCACCGGCACGCCGGGTTTCCGTGCGGAGAAGGCATACAACAAGGTGGGCTGGAACGCCTCGGACACGCACCCGCTCTCCTTCAAGGACGCCCGCGTCCCCGAGGAGAACCTCCTCGGCGTGCGCGGCCGCGGCTACGCCAACTTCCTCTCCATCCTCGACGAGGGCCGCATCGCGATCGCCGCCCTCGCCACGGGCGCCGCCCAGGGCTGCGTCGACCTGTCCGTGAAGTACGCCAAGGAGCGCACCGCGTTCGGGACGAACATCGGCAAGTACCAGGCCATCCAGTTCAAGATCGCCCGCATGCAGGCCCGCGCCCACACCGCCAGGCTCGCCTACTACGACGCGGCCGCGCGCATGCTCGCCGGCAAGCCGTTCAAGACCGAGGCCGCGATCGCCAAGATGGTCGCGGGGGAGGCGGCGATGGACAACGCCCGCGACGCTACCCAGGTGTTCGGCGGATACGGCTTCATCAACGAGTCCACGGTCGCCCGGCACTACCGCGACTCGAAGATCCTCGAGATCGGCGAGGGCACCACCGAAGTCCAGCTCATGCTCATCGCGCGCGAGCTGGGGCTGTGAAGCCGCCCCTAGCCAAACGGGGCGCCCTGACGTTGGATGAGGGCAGGTGCGGCGCGGCAGAGCGGGCGCAGCGCCGCCGGCAGCTCGGAACGAGGAGGGGCACGTGATCGACAAAGTGGTGGCGAGCGCCGAGGAGGCGGTCGCGGACATCGGAGACGGGGCCTCGCTCGCCGTCGGCGGGTTCGGCCTGTGCGGCATCCCGGTGGCCCTCATCGACGCCCTGCACGCCCAGGGCACCACGGGGCTGACCACCATCAGCAACAACTGCGGCGTGGACGACTGGGGCCTCGGGATCCTCCTCGCGGACGGCCGGATCACCCGCACCATCAGCTCCTACGTGGGCGAGAACAAGGAGTTCGCACGCCAGTTCCTCGCGGGAGAGCTCGAGGTGGTGCTGACCCCGCAGGGCACGCTCGCCGAGAAGCTCCGGGCCGGCGGCGCCGGCATCCCCGCCTTCTACACGGCGGCCGGGGTGGGGACCCTCGTGGCCGAGGGCGGGCTCCCGCAGAAGTACGACGCCGACGGGAACGTCGTGCTCGCGTCCTCGCCGAAGGAGGTCCGCTCCTTCAACGGCGCCGACTACGTGCTCGAGGAGTCCTTGACCCCTGACTTCGCGCTCGTCCACGCCCAGAAGGCGGACCGCCACGGGAACCTCGTGTTCCACGCGACGGCCATGAACTTCAACCCGCTGTGCGCGATGGCCGGCAGGATCACGATCGCCGAGGTCGAGGAGCTCGTCGAGCCGGGGGAGCTGGACCCCGAGAACATCGACCTGCCGGGGATCTTCGTCCAGCGCGTGGTGCACGTCCCGCCTGGCAGCCCGCACAGCGAGAAGCGCATCGAGAAGAGGACCGTGTCGAGCACCGAGGGAGCGTCCTGATGCCGTGGACCCGCAATGAGCTCGCCGCGCGTGTGGCCAGGGAGCTCGAGAACGGACAGTACGTCAACCTGGGCATCGGCATGCCCACGCTGATCCCGAACTACATCCCGGACGGAGTGGAGGTGGTCCTCCACTCCGAGAACGGCATCCTCGGCACGGGCCGGTACCCGCGCGAGGACGAGGTCGACCCCGACCTCATCAACGCGGGGAAGGAGACCGTGACCGTCAACCGCGGCGCGGCGTTCTTCGACTCGGCGACCTCATTCGGCATGGTCCGCGGCGGCCACGTGGACGTCGCCGTGCTCGGGGCCATGGAGGTCTCCGCCCACGGGGACCTCGCCAACTGGATGATCCCCGGGAAGATGGTCAAGGGCATGGGGGGTGCCATGGACCTCGTGTTCGGGGCCAAGCGGCTCATCGTCATGATGGAGCACACGGACCGGAACGGGAACCCGAAGATCCTGCCCGAGTGCACGCTGCCGCTCACGGGGCGCGCGTGCGTCGACCGGATCATCACGGACCTCGCAGTGATCGACGTGGAGCGCAACGGCGTGGGCGCCGGGATGGAGCCCGGCACTGGCCCTGTGCTCGTGCTGCGGGAGCTCGCGCCGGGGGTGACCGAGGACCAGGTCGTCGCCGCGACCGCGGCAGAGCTCGAGGTGGAGATCCATGACAACGAGCCCTGAGCCGGCCCCCCTCCGCGTCGTCGAGCAGCGAGGCCTCTACTTCGACGAGCTCGAGGAGGGCGTCTCGTACGCCCACCGCCCCGGGCGCACGGTGACCGAGGCGGACAACGTCCTGTTCACCACGCTGACCATGAACACCCAGGCGCTCCACCTCGACGCGGCCTGGAGCGCGGGCCAGCCGTTCGGACAGCGGCTCATGAACTCGATGTTCACGCTCTCCACCATGGTGGGCCAGTCCGTGGCCCAGCTGACGCAGGGGACGATCGTCGCCCAGTTGGGCCTCACCGACGTGGCCTTCCCCCACCCGCTCTTCCACGGGGATACGCTCTACACCGAAACCGTCGTCGTGGAGAAGCGCCTCTCGGCCTCGCGCCCCGGACAGGGGATCGTGACGTTCGAGCACACCGGCCGCAACCAGGACGGCACCGTCGTGGCCCGGGCCCGCCGCTCGTGCCTCATGTGGACCAAGGAAGCACACACCCGGTGACCGAGATGACCGCCCAGCCCCACGCGCACGGAGCACCCTTCGCGATGGGTCCGGCCCTGCTGTTCTGCCCCGCCGACCGGCCCGAGCGCTTCGCCAAGGCCGCCGAGCGGTCCGACGCCGTGATCCTCGACCTCGAGGACGCGGTGGCGCCGGACGCGAAGGCGGAGGCCCGCAGGAACCTCGCCGAGACGCCGCTCGACCCGGAGCGGACCATCGTGCGGGTGAACTCGGCCGGCTCGGTCCACTTCGATGCGGACCTCGAGGCGCTCGAAGCCACGCCGTACCGCACGGTCATGCTCGCCAAGGCCGAGGCGCCCGAGGAGCTCGCGCTCCTGCGCGCGTACCGGGTCGTGGCCCTCTGCGAGACGGCCGCGGGGATCCTCGCGGCGCCGTCGATCGCCGCCGAGCCGAACACGGTCGGCCTCATGTGGGGAGCCGAGGACCTCGTGGC
This sequence comes from Sinomonas sp. RB5, assembly GCF_054063535.1. NCBI lineage: Bacteria > Bacillati > Actinomycetota > Actinomycetes > Micrococcales > Micrococcaceae > Sinomonas > Sinomonas sp. RB5. The sequence continues at coordinate 113,209 of NZ_JBSSGJ010000004.1, read as the reverse complement.
CTCCCTCGGCGGGACCTCCAGCCGCGCCGCCGACGGCGCGTACCGGGCCGTCGCCCTGCACGCCCGCTCCACGGTGCTCCTCGCCGCCGGCGCCCACGGGAAGGCGGCGATCGACGCCGTCTACACCGACATCCCGGACCTCGAGGGGCTCTCCGCCGAGGCCGCGGACGCCGTCGCCTCCGGCTTCGCCGCGAAGGCATGCATCCACCCGGGCCAGGTCGCCGCCGTGCGGGCCGCCTACGCGCCCTCGCCCGAGTCCGTCGAGGCCGCGCGGGCCCTCCTCGCCGCGGCGGAGGCCGTCGGGACGGGCGTGTTCCAGTACCAGGGGAAGATGGTCGACGGCCCGATCCTGCGCCACGCCGAGGCGGTGCTGCGCAGGGCCGGGCTCGGCTGATCCCGGCCGGGCCCTAGCTTGCCGGGCCCTCGCTCGGCGAACCCTCGCTCGCCGGCCAGAACAGCTCGGTCCGCCACGTGGCCGGGTCCGGCTCGGCGTTGGGGTCGCTCATGTAGACCTCCCACATGCTCGCCGCCGGGGTGAGGCCCTTCTCGCGCATCCACCCCGTGACCTCCTGATAGGTCTCGGACAGGGACTCGTAGGGGCCCACGTGCAGCGCCCGGATCGTGCGTCCGCCCGGGAGGGAGCTCGCGGCCACCTCGTCCGCGCCCGTGAACGGGCCCGTGACCGGGAAGCCCGCCTCGACGTCGATGGTCTCGCCGGGCATGCCGTGGTACATCGCGAACGGCGGCCCGGCGACGCGGCCGCCCTGCGCCTGGACGGCGGCGACCACCGTGCCGAAGACTCCGTCGAAGAAGCCCCTCAGCTCGTCCATCTTCACGGTGGCCCGCACCACCGCGGTCGGCTGCTCGGGCAGGTCGGTGACGCTGATCTCAGTCATGGTTCCATGCTGGCCCATCGGCTCGCAGGACGCGAGTGCCGGCAGCGGCGGTAGGGAATACTGGAGGGCATGCACACTTCCGGCACCGAGAGGGACCCGCACGCCCAGCGCTCCGTCGTGATCCTCGGATCGACCGGCAGCATCGGCACCCAGGCGCTCGAGGTGGTCGACGGCGCTCCCCACCGCTTCCGGGTCGTCGCGCTCAGCGCCGGGGGCGGAAACCTCGAGCTCCTCGCCCGCCAGGCCGTGGGCACCCGCGCCGAGGCCGTGGGCATCGCCTCCGGCAGCGCCGACGAGCTGCGGTCCCTCATCGGTGCCGCCGCGGCCGCCGCGGGCCTGGCCGGCTACGAGCCGGAGCTGCTCGCCGGCCCCGACGCGTCGGCCCGCATCGCGGCGTGGAGCGGGCCGAGCGGCCCCGCCGACGTCGTGCTCAACGGCATCACGGGAAGCATCGGCCTTGCGCCGACCCTCGCGGCGCTCGCCTCCGGGGCGACGCTCGCGCTCGCGAACAAGGAGAGCCTGATCGTGGGCGGCGCCCTCGTGACCGGGGCGGCGCGGCCCGGCCAGATCGTCCCAGTGGACTCCGAGCACTCGGCGATCGCCCAGTGCCTGCGCGCCGGCCGCGCCGGCGAGGTCGAGAAGCTCATCCTCACCGCCTCCGGGGGCCCGTTCCGCGGCCGGGACCGGGAGCGGCTGGCCTCGGTGACGCCCGCCGAGGCGCTCAACCACCCCACGTGGGACATGGGCAAGGTCGTCACCACGAACTCCGCCACCCTCGTGAACAAGGGCCTAGAGCTCATCGAGGCGCACCTGCTGTTCGACGTGCCGCTCGAGGCGATCGACGTCGTCGTCCATCCCCAGTCCGTGGTCCACTCCATGGTCCAGTTCACCGACGGCTCGGTGATCGCCCAGGCGAGCCCGCCGGACATGCGCCTGCCGATCGCCCTCGGCCTGGGCTGGCCGGACCGCGTCCCGCGCGCCGCCCGGCCGTGCGACTTCACCCAGGCCGCGGCGTGGACGTTCGAGCCGCTCGACTCCCGCGCCTTCCCCGCCGTGGAGATCGCCCGCGACGCGGCGAAGCAGGGCACCACCTTCCCGGCGGTGTTCAACGCCGCCAACGAGGAGGCCGTGGAGGCCTTCCACGCCGGCAGGATCGGGTTCCTCGACATCGTCGACACGGTCGAGGCCGTGCTCGCCGAGCACTCGGGTTCCTCGGAACTCTCTGTGGATTCCGTGCTCGCCGCCGAGGAGTGGGCACGCGCGCGGGCCGGTGAGCGTTTGGGAATCCAGAAGCCTTAGGAGATCTCCCGCGTGAACCCCACTGTCCTGTTCATCCTCGGCGTCGTGTTCGTCGCCGTGGGCATCGCCGTGTCCATCGCCCTGCACGAGGTAGGCCACCTCCTCCCGGCCAAGCTGTTCAACGTCCGCGTCACCCGCTACATGATCGGCTTCGGCCCCACCCTCTTCTCCTTCCGCCGGGGCGAGACCGAATACGGGGTCAAGGCGCTACCGCTCGGCGGCTACGTGGCGATGGTGGGGATGTACCCCCCGAACGCGAAGGACGGCTCGGTGCGGCAGTCGAGCACCGGGATGTTCCAGAGTCTCGCCGAGGCCGCGCGGGACCAGGCGCACGAGGAGGTCCGACCCGAGGACCACGGGCGGCTCTTCTACCAGCTGCCCGTGTGGAAGAAGGCCGTGATCATGCTCGGCGGCCCCGCGATGAACATCATCCTCGGCGTCCTGTTCACCGCGATCCTGCTCATGGGGTTCGGCACGCCGCAGCCCACCACGCAGATCGCGAACGTCTCGGCGTGCATGGTCGCCCAGGGCGGCGCCGGCCAGACCGGCGGGAGCCAGAACACCGACCCTGCCACCTGCACCAAGACCCCGGCGGCCGCCGCGGGCTTCCGCCCGGGGGACACGATCGTGGCCTTCGACGGCAGGAAGGTCACCGGCTGGGACCAGCTCACCAGCTGGATCCGGGCCTCCGCCGGGCGCGAGGTCGAGGTGACGGTCAAGCGCGGCGACGCGGAGGTGACCACCAAGGTCACACCCGTGCTGACCCAGCGGCCCGTCCTCGGCGCGGACGGCCAGCCCGTCAAGAACGCGGACGGCACCTACCAGACCACCCAGGCCGGCTTCCTCGGCATCGGGCCGCAGCAGGGCCTCGTGCCCCAGCCGGCCTCGAGCGTCCTCCCCGCAGTGGGCGAGAACATCGCCCAGGTGACCGGCGTCGTCGTCAACCTCCCCGCCCGCGTCGTCGCCGTCGGGCAGGCGGCCTTCAGCAGCGCCCCGCGGGATCCGAACGGCCCGATCAGCGTCGTCGGCGTGGGCCGGGTCGCCGGGGAGGTGGCCTCGATGGAGGACGTCCCCGTCCAGGCCCGCCTCGCGACGCTCGTGGGGATCCTCGCCGGAGTCAATCTCGCCCTCGCGGTATTCAACCTCGTCCCGCTCCTGCCGCTCGACGGCGGCCACGTCGCCGGCGCGCTCTACGAGGGCGTCCGACGCCGGGTGGCGGCCTGGCGCCGCCGGCCCGACCCCGGGCCGTTCGACATCGCCAAGCTCCTGCCCTTGACCTACGTGGTGGCCAGCGTGCTGCTCGTCATGAGCGCGCTGCTGATCTACGCGGACATCGTGAAGCCGGTCAACCTCTTCGGATGACGCCGACGACGTTCAGCGGCACCCGGCGCGAGGGGGATAGTCTGGACCCATGACTGTCTTCGCCGTCGAATACCGCTACGTGTCCGATCCGGAGCAGGCCGCCCGCCTCGACGAGGTGCGCCCCGACCACCGCGCGTGGCTGCGCGAGCGGGCCGAGTCCGGCGACCTGCTCGCGAGCGGCCCCTACGAGGGCGGCGGGAAGGCCCTGCTCATCTTCCAGGCGGCGGACCGCCCCGCGCTGGACGCCGTGCTCGCCGAGGACCCCTTCGCGCAGGCTTCGCTCATTGCGGAGACGGCCGCCACGGCCTGGAACCCGATCATCGGACGTCTCGCAGACGTCGCAACGGTCTGACCGGCGTCCGGCGCCGCCGGCCCTGAAACCACCCAGCAGCACCCCTGAAGGAGCCCCCCAGTGACCTCGGTCAGCCTCGGAATGCCAGCAGCCCCGCCGCCAGTCCTCGCGCCCCGGCGCAAGACCCGGCAGATCAGGGTTGGCTCGGTCGGCGTCGGCTCCGACTCCCCGATCAGCGTCCAGTCGATGACCACGACCCCCACGACGGACATCAACGCCACGCTCCAGCAGATCGCCGAGCTCACGGCCGCCGGCTGCGACATCGTCCGCGTGGCGTGCCCGTCCGCGGACGATGCCGAGGCGCTGCCCATCATCGCGAAGAAGTCCCAGATCCCCGTGATCGCGGACATCCACTTCCAGCCGAAGTACGTCTTCGCGGCGATCGAGGCCGGGTGCGCCGCCGTCCGGGTGAACCCCGGGAACATCCGCAAGTTCGACGACCAGGTCAAGGAGATCGCGCAGGCCGCCAAGGACCACGGCACCTCGCTCCGGATCGGCGTCAACGCCGGCTCGCTGGACCCGCGCCTGCTGCAGAAGTACGGCAAGGCCACCCCGGAGGCCCTCGTGGAGAGCGCGCTGTGGGAGGCCAGCCTCTTCGAGGAGCACGACTTCCACGACTTCAAGATCTCCGTCAAGCACAACGACCCGGTGGTCATGGTGCGTGCCTACGAGCTGCTTGCCGAGCGGGGCGACTGGCCGCTGCACCTCGGCGTGACCGAGGCCGGCCCGGCGTTCCAGGGCACCATCAAGTCCGCCACCGCGTTCGGGGCGCTGCTCTCCCAGGGCATCGGGGACACCATCCGTGTCTCCCTCTCGGCCCCGCCGGTGGAGGAGGTCAAGGTCGGGATCCAGATCCTGCAGTCGCTGAACCTGCGCCCCCGCAAGCTCGAGATCGTCTCCTGCCCCTCGTGCGGCCGCGCCCAGGTTGACGTGTACACGCTCGCCGAGGAGGTCACCGCGGGCCTGGAGGGCATGGAGGTGCCGCTCCGCGTCGCCGTCATGGGCTGCGTCGTGAACGGCCCGGGCGAGGCGCGCGAGGCGGACCTCGGGGTCGCGTCCGGCAACGGCAAGGGGCAGATCTTCGTCAAGGGCGAGGTCATCAAGACGGTCCCCGAGAGCCAGATCGTGGAGACTCTGATCGAAGAGGCGATGAAGATCGCCGAGGAGATGGGGGAGGCCGGTGGCGAAGATGCTGTCGAAGGCGGCCCCGTGGTCACCGTCTCGTAGCCGCCCTGCCCCGAGGGCGGTGCGCCGGCTCACCGACGAGGACACGCCGGCGCTCGCCGCGCTCGCGGCGGTGGACCCGGTCGCGAACGTGTTCGTCGCGGCGCACCTGGCCGCGCACGGCAGCGCCGCGGAGACGGGCACCGGCGCGGAGATCGTCGGGACGTTCGACGGCGACGGGCGGCTCGCGAGCGCCTGCTGGCTGGGGGCGAACATCGTGCCCGTGGAGGTCCCGGCCGAGCACGCCCGCGCCTACGCGGACGTGATCCGGCACTCGCGCCGCCGGTTCGCCTCCATCTTCGGCCCCGCCGAGGCCACCCTCGCCATCTTCGCCGAGCTGTCCGGGCCCCCGGCGCGCGACGTGCGCCGGGCCCAGCCGCTCCTGGCCATGGAGGGCGCCCCCGCGGTGCCCGCCGACCCGCTCGTGCGCGTCACGACCCTCGAGGACTTCGACGCGCTCGCCCCGGCCTGCGTGTCCATGTTCGAGGAGGAGGTGGGCTACTCCCCGGTGGCCGGCGGCAGCGACAACTACTACCGCAGGGTGCGCCAGCTCATCGCCGAGGGCCACTCGTTCGCCCGCTTCGGGGCGCAGGGGGAGGTCGTGTTCAAGGCCGAGCTCGGCTCCGTCTCGCCGGCGGCCTCGCAGATCCAGGGAGTCTGGGTCGCGCCCGCCCACCGCGGCGCCGGGCTCAGCCACGGGGGCATGGCCGCCGTCGTCGAGCATGCCCAGCGCACCGCTCCGATCGTGAGCCTCTACGTCAACGACTACAACTACAGGGCCCGCGCGAGCTACCGCCGGGTCGGCTTCGAGCAGGTCGGCACCTTCGCGACCGTCCTGTTCTGAGGACACAGCGCAACGGACATTGGGGGACACCGTGGGTCCACTGTCAGTGCCGTGGCGGCGCAGCGCCGCCACGGCAGCCTCCGCCGTGCTCGCCGTCGGCGCCCTGGCCGGCTGCCGCGCCGGCGTGCAGGTCCCGCCCTCCTCGGGGCAGGGGGGCCCGGGCCTCAACGCCTCTGGCGAGCAGCGCAGCTTCACCGGCGATGAACTCGTGGGGACGGCCGCTGCGGCCAAGACCGCGCTCAGGCTCGGCGGCGCCGTGCTGGACGCGCCCCAGCTCGCGGCGCAGAAGGAGGCCGCCGTGCAGGGGCTGTTCACGGACGCTTCCCCGGCGGCGTGCGCCGCGCTCACCGTGACGTCCACGCCCGCGGGGCTCGACCGCGCCGCCGCGGCACTCGTGGTCGCCCCCTTGGACAGCCACGCGCAGCACACCGCGGTGGGCCTCAAGAGCCGGGCGACCCCCGAGGAGGCGTCCGCCGAGGTGGCCGCCCTGGCCAAGGCCGCCGCGGCCTGCGGGCGCTACCAGGCCTCGTTCGGCGGCCTGCGGGTCCCCGTCACGGCGGCCGCGGCGGATCCGGGCGCGGATGCCCAGGAAGCGGTCATGGTCACCTCCACGGCGCAGGTCCCCGACGGCAGCGGCGGCACCCCCCAGGAGCGCACCGTGGTGCGGGCGCTGGCGGCCAAGGGGACCGTGGTCGTCGAGGTCCTCCTCGTCGACGCGCAGGCCGACGACGCCGCGGCCACCGTCCGCGGCTACATCGACATGGCGCTGGCGCGGCTGCCGCTCTAGGGCTGGGAAGCCCGAGGGGCGGGCAGCGGGCCCGTGAGATGGCGCTCGAGCGCCGGGGCGAGGAGTTCCTCTGCACGCTCGGCGGCCAGCGAGGCGAGGGGCTCGAGCTCGACGATGTAGCGGGCCACGAGGAAGCCGACCACCTGGGTCGCGGCGAGGGACGCGCGCAGCGACCGCTCGGCGTCGTCGTAGGGCAGGCCCTCGGCGACCCGGGCGAGGATCCGGCGGCGGACCACCTCCTTCAACAGGCGCGTCCGCGAGGTCGAGCCGATCGTCGCACGGAAGAAGGCTGCCAGGACGGGGCGCTGGGGTCCCTCCCACAGGGCCACCACCGCGTGCGCGAGGTAGCGGCCGCGGCCTTGGGGTGTCGTGGTGTCGAGGCCAGCCAGGATGTCTCCCGGATCCGCGGGGAGGGACACCGCTGCCGCGAACAGGGCGTCCTTGCCGTCGAAGTAGTGGTGCACGAGCGCCGGGTCCACCCTGGCCTCGCGCGCAACGCGCCGTAGGCTCACGGCGTCGAACCCATGGTCTGCGAAGAGCTGCGCGGCAGCGGCGACGATGCGCTCCCGGCGGTCCCCGCCGTCGTCCGGTCGGCCCCGGCGCCCGGCCCCCGGGGTCATGAGCTCTTGCGGGGCAGCGTGAACGAGGCGAGCAGGAGCAGTCCGACCACGATCGCGGCCATGATGCCGAAGTCCTGCCACAGTGCCGGGGTGGGGTCGGTGTTCTTCGCGATCTCCTGGAGCGCGTTGACCGAGTAGGTCAGCGGCATCCAGTCCGAGACGGCCTCGAAGACGTCGTTCATATGGTCCCGCGCCACGAACAGCCCGCACAGGAGGATCTGCGGGATCACCACCACGGGCATGAATTGGACGGCCTGGAACTCGGTGCGGGCGAAGGCGCTGCAGAACAGGCCGAGGGCCACGCCCAGGACTGCGTTGACCACAGCGACGAGCACCACGAAGCCGCCATTGCCCTTGATGTCGAGGTTGAACACCCAGTAGGCCACGCCGGTGGCGATCGCCGACTGGACGGCTGCCATGAGCGAGAAGGCGATGCCGTAGCCGAAGAGGAGGTCGCCCGTGTGGATCGGCGTGGTCATGAGCCGCTCGAGCGTGCCGGTGGTGCGCTCACGGAGCATCGTGATCGACGTGATGAGGAACATGACGATGAACGGGAAGATGGCGAGCATGATGAGCCCCACGCGGTCGAACGTGCGGGGCGCGCCCGGCGGGAGGGTCTCGTTCTCATAGAGCCAGTACACGATCGCGAGCAGCGCCGACGGGACCACGACGATCATGGCGAGGCTGCGATGGTCGTGGCGCAGCTGCTTGAGCACGCGCGCGGTCGTGGCCCACAGCATCCGCGGGTTCACGCGGCATGCTCCTTGGTTGCGAGGGGGCGGCCCGCGGCCTGCCGCTCGAGGTCCGCCCGGATGATCCCCAGGAACGCCTGCTCGAGGTCGCGGCTACCGCCGCGCTCGCGCAGGGCCTCCGGGGTGAGCTGGGCCAGGAGCCGCCCCTCGCGCAGCAGGAGGAGCGAGTCGCAGCGCCCGGCCTCCTCCATCACGTGGCTCGAGACCAGCAAGGTGGCGCCGCGGTCTGCGAGCGCCCTGAACCGGTCCCATAGGTCCACACGCAGCACGGGGTCCAGGCCCACCGTGGGCTCATCGAGGACGAGCAGCTGGGGATCCCCGACGAGGGCGCACGCGAGTGAGACCCTGCTGAACTGGCCTCCGGAGAGGTCTGCCGCACGGCGGCGGGCCAGATCGGCGAGGCCCACGGCGCCGACCGCCTCGCGCGCGTCTGCGGCGGACTTGCCGTGGAGGGCCCCGAAGTACTTCACGTTGTCGAGCACCGTGAGGTCCCGGTAGATGCTCGCCTCCTGCGTCATATAGCCGATCGCATGGCGCAGCGGCACCGAGCCCGCCGGCTGGCCGAGGACGGTGAGGGAGCCCTTCCACAGACTCTGGACCCCCACGATCGAGCGCATCAGCGTGCTCTTGCCGCTTCCCGAGGGCCCGAGCAGTCCGGTGATCCGTCCGGCCGGGACCGTGAAGTCCAGCTCGTGGAGGATGGGTCTGCGCCGGATGCGGACGGACAGAGTGTCCGCCTCGATGGCCGGAGCAGTGGAGGCGGCGTGGGCGGCCGTGTGCGGCATGGCTGGCTCCCGGGAGTGGAACGCTCATTCATCAACCGATGAATTGGAGGCTAGGCCCGTCCCCGGGCGCCGTCAAGAGCGGACACCTAGGCCTCGCGGCGGAACTGGACCTTCCACTCCTCGGGCCCCTCGACGAGGTACGAGACATCGAAGGCGCCCTCGCGGTAGCGCTGCCCGACCTGGGCCAGGAGCGGGAGCGGGGCGTGGTTGGCGATGATCACGAGCCCGGCGCCGACGGCGAGGGAGTCGAGGGCTCCGAAGATCGTCGCGTGGCGGATCGCGTGGGGGATGACCCGCACATCGAGCTCGGGGAACCCCTCGCCGTCGTGCTCTCCGCACGCGCACGCGGACTTCTGGGTCAGGGTGAGGGGGTTCTCTGCGGTGTACTCCACGGCGCATCCTTCCGGTCTGATCTGATGGCTGAAACTTTACTACAATAAATTCCGTGGAAAACAGTCAGCTCGGCCCCCAGCCGGCCGCTCCCGGCCCCGCTCTGCCGCTCTCGGCTGCGCGAGCGGCGGTGCTCGACCTCGTCAGGGCCCATCGGGCGCCGTGCACCGTCGACCAGCTCGCCGGCGAGACAGGGCAGCATCCCAACACCGTGCGCGAGCACCTCGAGGCGCTCGTGGCCGCGGGCCTCCTCGAGGCCGCCGCGGGTGCGCCGGCCGGGGACGGGCGGCGCGGACGGCCGGCGAAGCGGTACCGGCCGGCGGGGCAGCCGCTCGAGGCGCCGGGCTACGCCGCACTCGCCGGGGTGCTGGCCGCCGAGGTGGCACGGCTCGCCCCCGATCCCGCGGCGGCGGGGGCCGAGGCCGGCCGCCGCTGGGCGAGGCGGGCCGTCGTGGCCCCCGCGCGGCCGGTCTCGGCCGAGGACGCCCGACGCCGCGTGCTCGCCGAACTCGATGGCCTCGGCTTCGCGGTCGCACCGGCACCCGCCGCCGAGTCCTCCGGGGGCGCCGAGCCCTCCGGGAGGCGCGTCCGGCTCGTCGCCTGCCCGCTCCTGGCGGCCGCGAAGGACCAGCCTGCGGTCGTGTGCTCCGTCCATGCCGGCCTCGTCGAGGAGTCCCTGAGGCTGCTCGGCCACCCCGGGCTGCGCGCCCGGCTTGAGCCGTTCGCCGAGCCGGGCGCGTGCGTGCTCACGATCGGCACGGCATGAGCCCGGCGTCCGGTCCCCGCTCCGCCGGTGTCCAGGGACCGTCTGCGGCGCGGGTCCCGCGTGCGGGAACGGCCGTCTGGCACCGCGCCGTCCTCCTCGTCCTGGGCGGCGCCTCGCTCGTCGCGGGCGTCGACGCGGCACTGGTCCTCCTCGGGCTCCCCGCCCCGGTGGGCGGGAACGCGGCCCCCGCCCTGCCCGCCGCCCACGGGACCCTCATGGTGCTCGGCTTCGTGGGCACGCTCATTGCCCTCGAGCGGGCGGTCGCGCTCCGCAGGGCCTGGGGCTACGCGGCCCCCGCCCTGCTCGGCGGCGGCGCCCTCGTCCAGCTCGGCCCCTGGGGTGCCGCGGCGTGGCCGGCACGGCTTTCGCTGCTGGCCGGCACGGTCGCGTTCGCCCTCGTGTACGTGCCGCTGTGGCGGCGCCAGCGGGACCCGGCAGTCCTCGTCCAGGCGCTCGGGGCCGTGGCGGCGGCAGGGGCGGCCGGACTGCTGGCCGCCGGGGTGGCCGTGCCCGCCGTCGTGCCCTGGTTCGCCGCGTTCCTGCTGGCGACCATTGCGGGGGAGCGGCTCGAGCTCGCGCGCCTGCGGATCCGCGGCCCCTGGGCCGAACCCCTGCTCGTCGCCGTGAACGCCGCGCTCGTGGCGCTGTGCCCCGCCACGCTGCTGTGGCCCGCCGCGGGCTATCCGCTCTTCGGCCTCGCCGTGCTCGCGCTCGCGGCGTGGCTCGTGCGCTACGACGTGGCACGCGCCACGATCCGCGCCACGGGGCTGCCGCGGTACGTCGCAGCCTGCCTCCTGGCGGGCTATGCGTGGCTCGCGGTGGCCGCCGGCGTGTGCCTCCTCGTTCCGGGCGCGCCCTCGGGAGCGGCGTACGACGCGTTCCTGCACGCGGTCTTCCTCGGGTTCGTGATGTCCATGGTCATGGCCCACGCGCCGGTGATCCTCCCGGCGGTGCTGCGCCGCCCCCTCCCGTACCGGCCGGTGATGTGGGTCCCCGCCGCCCTCCTGCACGCGACGCTGCTGCTGCGGCTAGCTCTCGGCGACGCCCGCGGGGAGACGGCCGCCTGGCAGTGGGGCGGCACCGGGAACGTCCTCGCCGTCCTCGCGTTCGTGGCGCTCGCGGCGTACTCGGCCGCGCGCGCACGGCACCCGCACGGATCCCGTGCATCGAGGGTGCTCGCGGGCGGGACGGGCGCCCCGTGATGCCCCGCATCGGCGCCGCGCCCTCAGCGCACCGTCCTCCTGCGGGCACCGGGCCACGGCCGGGCACGGGGCGCGCCGCGTGGCACCGCTGGGCCAACGCGCCCTCGCTCGCGTGGCTGCTCGCGATCGTGCTCGTCTCCGGGATCCACCGCGGCATCCCGGCCTCGGGGTGGCTGCTGGTGCACCTTGCGCTCCTCGGTGCCGTGACCAACGCCATCCTCGTCTACTCGTGGCACTTCGCCGAGGCGCTGCTGCGGCTGCCCGTGCCCTCGCGACGGGCACTCGCGGCGAGGATCGGACTGCTGAACGCCGGTGCCGCCGCCGCGATGGCGGGGGTCGTGTCCGGAGTCTGGCCCGCCGCCGTCGCCGGGGCCGCGGCCGTGGGCGCCGCGGCGGCCTGGCACGGCGCCGCCCTGCTCCTCAGGCTGCGGCGCGCCCTGCCCTCGCGCTTCCGGTCCACCCTGCGCTACTACCTCGCCGCGTGCGCGCTCCTGCCCTTCGGCGCCGCCGCCGGCGCGCTGCTCGCCCTGCCGGGCACCGACGGCGGCGACGGCCTCCACGCCCGGCTCCTGCTCGCCCACGAGTCCCTCAACCTCCTCGGCTGGGTCGGCCTGAGCGTCCTCGGAACGCTCGTGACGCTCCTGCCGACCATGCTGCGCACGCGCGCCGACGACTCCGCGGAGCCGGTCGCCCGCCGGGCCCTCTGGGTCCTCCTCGCGGGGGTCGGCCTCGCCGCGGGAGGAGCGTTGGCGGGCGTCCGCGCCGCGGCGGGGGCCGGCGTCGTCCTCTTCCTCGCCGGCGTGCTCGTCTCCGCCGTCCCGCTCGCCCGCGCGCTGCGGCGCAGGGCGCCGGTGGCGTTCGCCCCGCTGTCCGCCGTTGCCTCGCTCGTCTGGCTGGTGGGCGCGCTCGGCCGCCTCGCGTGGCTGTGCGTGACGGCTCCGGACTGGGACGCGCTCCACGAGGCCCTCGGCGGCCTCACGCCGGCGCTCGCGGCCGGGTTCGCCGCCCAGGTCCTCGTGGGGGCCCTGTCCTACCTGCTGCCCGTGGTGCTCGGCGGCGGCCCCGCCGCCGTCCGCCGGCGCACCGAGACGCTCGACGCCGGTGCCTGGCTCCGCGTGGTCCTCGCCAACGGGGCGCTCGGCCTTTACCTCCTGCCGGTGCCCAGCGCCGTCCGCGTCGCGGCCTCGGTGGCGGGGCTGCTGGCCCTCATAGGGTTCGTCTGGCTCGCCGGGCGTGCCTTCCTCGGCCGTCCGCGGCCGCTTCCCGCGCCGGACCGGCCAGAGGCGCCCGAGCCTCGGCAGGGCCGTCCCGCCGGCTCCGGGCCGAGCACGACGGGCGCTTCCGTCCGCAGCCGCCTCGGCTCCGGCGCGGTGGGGCTCGCGGTCCTGCTCGCGGCGGTCGTCGCCGGGGTGGCCGCCGATCCCTCGGTCCTGCCCGTCGCCGCCGGCGGGAGCCCCGCAGGCGCCGTGGGCGGCGCAGGAGGGGCCGGCGTCGTGCCCACCGGCCACACCACGACGGTGGACGTGGCGATGTCCGGCATGCGCTTCGTCCCCGACACGGTGACCGTCCCGGCCGGGGACCGGCTCCTGATCCGCCTGGCCAACAAGGACCAGACCGCCCACGACCTCGTGCTCGCGACAGGGCAGGACTCCTCCCGGGTCTATCCCGGCCGGAGCGGACAGCTCGACGCCGGAGTCGTGGCCCAGTCGGTGGAGGGGTGGTGCTCGGTGGTGGGGCACAGGCAGATGGGCATGGTGTTCCACGTGACCGTGACCGGCGACCCCCGGCCATCCGCGGCGCCGGCCCCGGGCGCCATGGACATGCCCGGAATGCAGCAGTCCGCGGCGCCCTCGGCCGCCCCGGCGGCCCAGCACACGCCCTACCCCGCGGCCCTCCCGCCGGTGCCCGCGTCAACGGTGCACCGGGTCACGCTGACGGTGCGCGACACGGTGACCGAGGTCGCCCCCGGCGTCACCCAGACCCTCTGGACGTACAACGGCACCGCACCCGGGCCGGTCCTGCACGGCCGGGTGGGGGACCGGTTCGAGGTCACCCTCGTCAACGACGCCTCCACCGGCCATTCGGTCGACTTCCACGCCGGATCCCTCGCCCCGGACGGGCCGATGCGCACCATCGACCCCGGCCAGTCGCTCGTGTACACGTTCACCGCGATCCAGCCGGGCATCTGGATGTACCACTGCAGCACGATGCCCATGTCCCTGCACATCGCCAACGGCATGTTCGGCGCGGTGGTCATCGACCCGCCCGGCGCCCCCGCCGTGGACCACGAGTTCGTGCTCGTCCAGAGCGAGCAGTACCGCGGCGCCGCCGCACACGGCGTCCCGGGCATCGCGGACCCGGCCAAGATCGCCGCGGGCACGCCGGACGCGGTCGTGTTCAACGGCTACCCGAACCAGTACGACGCCGACCCGCTCGCCGTGCGCGCCGGCGAACGGGTGCGCGTGTGGGTGCTCGACGCCGGGCCCGGGCGCGCCACCTCGTTCCACGTGGTGGGCGCCCAGTTCGGCGCCGTGTGGGCCGAGGGGGCCTACCGGCTCGCCCCGGGCCCCGGCGGCGCGCAGGCGGGGGCCTCGCAGGCCCTGGACCTCGCGCCCGCCCAGGGTGGGTTCGTGGACCTCACGTTCGACGAGGCAGGGCACTACCCGTTCGTGAGCCACTACATGGTGGACGCCGAGCGGGGCGCGCACGGAGTGTTCGACGTTGCCCCCGCGAGGTGAGCCGCCGTTCCTTCTGTGAGTCACCTCCTGAAGGTCAGGTCCTGAAGGTCAGTTTCTGTGGGCCCCCGCTGGCGAGGTGGGGCGCACGACGGCGCGTGGTCGCCGTCGTGCGCCAGATCGAACCACTCCTCTGGGCCGCCACCCGCCGAGGTGACCCCCAGAAGGTGACCCCCGGACGTGGGGGAGGGGCGTGAGGGCTGCGCGGCTGGGATACATTGGTAGCTGACTTTCCTGCCCTCTTCGCACGGTCGGCCCGCGTGCCCGATCGGCCCAGATACGAGAACGGATGCCCGCGTGGTCCTGCGACTCTCCACCCTGTTCCTGCGCACCCTCCGCGAGGATCCCGCCGACGCCGAGGTGGCGAGCCACAGGCTCCTCGTCCGCGCCGGCTACATCCGCCGCGCCGCGCCGGGCATCTACACGTGGCTCCCGCTCGGGCTGGCGGTCCTGCGGAAGGTCGAGCGGGTCATCCGGGAGGAGATGGCGGCCATCGGCGCGCAGGAGGTGCACTTCCCCGCGCTGCTGCCCAAGGAGCCCTACGAGGCCACCAACCGGTGGACGGAGTACGGCGAGGGCATCTTCCGCCTCAAGGACCGCAAGGACGCCGACTACCTCCTGGCCCCCACGCACGAGGAGATGTTCACCCTCCTGGTGAAGGACCTGTACTCCTCGTACAAGGACCTGCCCCTCTCGCTGTACCAGATCCAGAACAAGTACCGCGACGAGGCCCGCCCCCGCGCCGGCCTGCTGCGCGGACGCGAGTTCATCATGAAGGACTCCTACTCGTTCGACGTCGACGACGCCGGCCTCGACGCGAGCTATGCGCGCCACCGCGAGGCGTACCTGAAGATCTTCGCCCGCCTCGGCCTCGAGGTGGTCCCGGTCAAGGCCACCGCCGGGGCGATGGGCGGGTCCAAGAGCGAGGAGTTCCTGCACCCGACCGAGATCGGCGAGGACACATTCGTCCGCTCGCCGGGCGGCTACGCAGCCAACGTCGAGGCCGTCACCACGGTGGTGCCCGAGGCAGTCGACTACAGCGACGCGCCCGCGGCGCAGGTGCTCGACACCCCGGATACCCCCACCATCGAGACGCTCGTCGAGGCTTCCCAGACGATCTTCCCGAACCCCGAGCGTCCCTGGACCGCCGCGGACACCCTGAAGAACGTGGTCCTGACCGTCACGCTGCCCACCGGCGAGAAGCAACTCGTGGCCATCGGCGTGCCGGGCGACCGCGCCGTGGACCTCAAGCGCGTCGAGGCCAACATCGGCGCCTACCTGCCGGTCGGCGGCGAGATCGGCCTCGACCCCGCGAGCGACGAGGAGCTCAAGGCGAACACGGCGCTCGTCAAGGGCTACATCGGCCCGGGCCTCGCCCTGGACAAGCCGGTCCTCGGTCTCGAGGGCACGGCCAAGATGCTGTACCTCGTCGATCCGCGCGTCGTGGCCGGCACCCGTTGGATCACCGGCGCGAACGAGCCCGGCAAGCACGTCTACGGCCTCGTGGCCGGACGCGACTTCGGCTGGGACGGCGTCATCGAGTGCACCGAGGTACGGGCCGGCGACCCCGCCCCCGACGGCTCGGGCCCGCTCGAGACCGCACGCGGGATCGAGATGGGACACATCTTCCAGCTGGGCCGCAAGTATGCCGAGGCGCTCGGGCTCAAGGTCCTGGACGCGAACGGCAAGCAGGTCACGGTGACCATGGGCTCCTACGGCGTGGGCGTCACCCGCGCAGTGGCCGCCCTCGCGGAGTCCAACCACGACGAGCGCGGCCTCGTCTGGCCGCGCGCGGTGGCGCCGGCGGACGTCCACGTCGTGGCCGTCGGGCGCGGCGAGGAGATCTTCGCCGAGGCGGAGCGGGTCGCGGCCGAGTTCGAGGCGCGCGGCCTGACCGTCATGCTGGACGACCGCCCCAAGGTGTCCCCGGGAGTGAAGTTCGGAGATGCCGAGCTCATCGGCGTCCCGACCATCGTCGCGGTCGGCAAGGGCCTCGCCTCGGGCGTGCTCGAGGTCAAGGACCGCCGCTCGGGGACGGCCGAGGACGTGCCGGTCCGCGAGGTCGTCGATCGGGTCATCGCCGCCGTGCGCGGCGCCTGAGCCCAGCCGGCGTGCTCACCGGCTTCGAGGCCGTCGACCCCCTGACGGTGGCCCTCGTGGTCGTCGCCGGGTTCTGCGCGGGCTGGGTCGACGCCGTGGTCGGCGGAGGAGGCCTCATCCAGCTTCCGGCCCTGCTCGCCGTCCCGGGCATCAGCCCGGTCCAGGCCCTCGCCACGAACAAGATGGGCTCCGTCTTCGGCACGACGACGAGTGCCGTCACCTACGCGCGGCGTGTGCGGCCCGACCTGCGCACCGCCATTCCCATGGCGCTCGTGGCCCTGTGCGGCGCGTTCGGCGGCGCCGCCCTGGCCACCGCCCTGCCTGCGCGCGTCTTCAAGCCGATCATCCTCGCGGCCATCATCGCCGTCGCCCTCTTCACGGTGCTGCGCCCACAGATGGGCCAGTACACCCAGCTGCGGCTCAAGGGCCGGCGCCACCTCGCCGCCGCCTGCGGGCTCGGCGCCGTGATCGGGTTCTACGACGGCCTCATCGGCCCCGGCACCGGCTCGTTCCTCGTGATCGCGCTCGTCTCCGGCATGGGGTACGCCTTCCTGGAGGCGAGCGCGAAGGCCAAGATCGTCAACATGGCCACGAACATCGGCGCCCTGCTGCTCTTCGCCCCCTCGGGGGTCCTGCTCTGGGGCCTCGGGCTCGTCCTCGGCGCCGCCAACATGCTCGGCGGGTACACGGGCGCCCGCATGGCCGTCAGCCGGGGCAATACGTTCATCCGGTGGGTGTTCCTGGCCGTCGTCGCGGCGCTCGCGGTCAAGCTAGGCCTCGACGTGTGGGCCGAGGACTTCGCCTGAGGATTCCGCGCCGGCTGGCCTCAGCCGAGCCGCGCGAGGTCCTCGACCGCGGGAAGCCCCGGCAGCAGCCGCGCGCACAGCGCGCTCGCGACCCAGAGGGAACGCTCGAGATCGCCTCCGTGCCCCGGCCGCTCCGCGTACCAGAGCGCGTTCTCGACCTCGCGCAGCACCGCCCAGCCCCGGGCCGCCTCCTCCTCCAGCCCCGCCTCGCGGGCCAGTAGGCTGCAGCGCTCCGCGAGCGCGGCGGGAGCGTCCGCGCCCGCCAGCTCGGGGAGTCGGTTCCACAGCATCGGCGCGACCGCGAACTCGCCCTCGCCGAGGGAGGCCTGCGGGTCGATCGCGCGGAAGGAGGGACCGCCGTCGGACGCCGCTGGCTCACCCTCCGGCACCGCGAGCACATTCAGGCCGTGCAGGTCGGTGTGCACGAGGACGTCCCGGCCGCCCCGCCGGCCCACGGCTCCGCGGGTGAATGCGAGCTCGAGGCCGGCCTCGAGCAGCCACCGGGGGAACGGCCGGCCGAGGCGCTCCCAGCGTTCGGGCAGCTCGTCGCTCCAGCGCTCGGCCATGGCATCGATGCGCTCGAACCGGTCCCAGCCCGGCCGGTCGTCCGGGGCGATGGAGAGCTCGCGCAGGAGCGCGCCCCAGATCTGCGCGGCCTCGGGGAAGGGCACGTCCTGCAGGCGGCGGCCCGCGTCGAGCCGCTCGAGCAGGAGGGCGGAGGACTCCGCGTCCTCGTCGACGAGCCGCACCGCGGCGCGGCCGCCCCAGAGCCGCAGGGCGGGCGCCTCGGAGGCCGCCTCGGGGAACGGCCTGGAGAGCTTGAGCGCCAGGCGCTCCTTGACGCGCCGGACGGGGACCACGAGGGCCCACATCCCGGCATGCGCGGCGCTCCCCGGGACCAGGTCCGGCGTGAGGCCCCATGCCGCGAGCCGCGCGGCAAGGAGGCCGGGCACGGCGTCGAGCCATGCCCGGCCTCCGGGACTGCGCAGACAGCGCCTGAGCAGCGCGTCCGGAACGATTCCGGAAAGGGTCATGCGATGCCGGTGGTCCCCAGCAGGCTGCCGAGCCCGAACGTCGCCGCGAGGGCGATTGCCCCGCCGATCACCACACGCGTGGAGGCGCGCGCCCGCGACCCGCCGCCGATCCACGCCCCGATCCACCCGGTGACCGCGAGGGCGACCAGCACGATCACAAACGTCAGGGGCACACGGATGGCGGGCGGCGCCAGCAGGATGGTCAGCATCGGCAGGACCGCGCCCGCGAGGAAGGAGACGGCCGAGGCGAGGGCAGCGTGCCACGGGCTGACGATCTCGTCCGGGTCGATGCCGAGCTCGATGTCGAGGTGGGCCCGGAGCGCGTCCTTGGCCGTGAGCTCCTTCGCGACCGTCGTGGCGGTCTCCTCCGAGAGGCCCTTGTGCCGGTAGAGGGAGACGAGCTCGGCGAACTCCTCCTGCGGCTGGTCCCGCAGCTCCGCGGTCTCCTTGGCGATGAGGGACTTCTGGCTGTCGCTCTGGCTGCTGACGGAGACGTATTCGCCCAGCGCCATGGAGATGGCACCGCCGACGACGGCGGCCATGCCGGCGGCGAGGATCGGGCCGTTCTCGCTGGTGACGCCGGCGACGCCGACGACGACGGCGGCGACGGAGACGATGCCGTCATTCGCGCCGAGCACACCGGCACGGAGCCAGTTGAGCTTGGCCGCGAGGTCGGTGCCCTGCGGCTCGGGGTGGAGTTGGGTGTTGCTGCTCATGGGACCACTGTGGCATCGGCAGCCGCACCCTGCCAGCGAGACAAGGCTTTCCTTACGGCGCGTCGCTCAGTGGGCGGCCGATGACGGGGCGGAGGCCGTGGCCGGCGGGGTGGTCGTCGCGGTGTCCCTGCCTGACGAGGCGGGGGTGGGGGAGGCGGTGGTCGAGGGGCCGGTACTGGAAGAGGGGGCGGCCAGAGAGGCTGCCGCGGACTGGGCGGCGCGGTGGCCGGGGAAGGCCGCGGCCGCGGCCGAGCCGAGCGCCCCGACGGCGGCGGCGCGCCGGGCCGCCCGCTCGAGTCCTCCCGCGGCGGCAGCACGGGTCGGGGCCTCCACGACCCCCACGAGGTCGGACCATCGCGCCACGGCCGAGGCCTCGAGTGCCGCCACCTGCGCCGGGCTGCCGGCGTCGGTGGGCAGCGCGAATCCGGCCTGGGCGGGCGGCAGCGCCGCGCATGCGCCGGCGGCGGCCCCCTCGAGCGCATCGAGCTGGTCCCGGTGCATGCCGGCCGCCGCGAGCAGGGCGGGGCGCTCCGTGGCGCCGGCGCGGGCCGCGAGGACGGTGTAGGTCCAAACCGCTGCCTCCTCGGCGGACTGGACGGCCGCGAACTCCGTGGCGGGGCCGCGCCCGGACGGTGTCGCTGCCGTGGCGGGCAGCGACGAGGCCGAGGTTCCGGCGGACGCCGCCGCGGACGACGGCGTGGCGGCGCCGCCCGCGTCACCTGCAGTCGAGGACCCGGACGGCGACGGGCAGACGCTCGCAGCCGCTGCCGAGGGGGAGGCGGATGGGGAGGGCGAGGGGGCCTGGGAGGGGCCCGGACCGGGGGACGCCGCGCCCGCCGCCAGGGCGAGCCGCTCGGACTGGAGCTGCTGGCCCGCCGCGGCCGAGGCGAGGAGCGAGGCGGTAGGCCCGTCGACCCGGGCCAGGTCCCCGCGCAGCGTGGCGGCACTCTGCGAGAGCGCGGTTGCGAGGGACGCGGGGGAGCCGGACGCGTCGGCCGGGGCCGTCGCCGTGGACGCCGGAGAGGCCGTCCGCGATGGCTGGGGTGCCGAGGCGGACCGGGGGGTCGACGCGCCCAGGAGGCGCGCCTGGAGTTCGAGCACGTCGGCCGCCGAGGTGGCAGCCTGCCGTACGGGACCGGCGGCAGCGGCGGAGGGTGACGCGGAGGGCGACGGCGTGCCGTCTCCCTCCTGGCCGCCCGCCAGGCCGCGGGCTGCAGCGGCGAGGCGCGCGGCGCCGTCGTGCGCCTGCACGAGCGCCGCCGCGCTGGGGTCCGGCAGCCGCCCCGGGGGGGCCGGCGCTGCCAGCAGGGCACCGCCCGCACCCGCGGCGAGGGCGAGGACCAGCACAGCGGCCCACACCCAGGGCGGCTCGGCGCGGCGGCCCCTGCGGCCCCGCGGGCGCGCAGAGGAGTCCGGGGGCGCAGTGGTGGATTTCACGGTCTCGATGATGCCATGGGCCCAGCCCCCGTCACGCGGCCGGGCGCCGAGCAGATAGTCTAGGAGGACAACTGAGCAAAAGGAGGCGGACCCCCCATGTCCGAGCCCGATCTGCCCTCGCGGGGCGCCCCGACGCCGGCAGAGCAGGATCCGCACGCGGGCGGGGAGGAAGCCCGCCTCCACGCGCTCCTCGAGCCGCTCGTGCAGGCGCGCCAGCTCGTCCTCGAAGGCGTCTCCGTGAAGGCCGCCGGGAAGCACCGGACCGTCGGCGTGGTCGTGGACCTGCAGGACGACGAGACCGGCGGGGTCAGCCTCGACGTCATCGCCGAGCTCTCGCGCGAGCTCTCGGACGCCCTCGACGCCGACCCCGCGGCGGACGCCCGCCCCTACGACCTCGAGGTCTCCTCTCCGGGCGTCTCGCGCCCCCTCACCCAGCTGCGGCACTGGCGCCGGGCCCTCGGCCGGCTGGTCCGGGTCAACGTCATCGGCGAGGAGAACATCACGGGCCGGCTGCGCGAGGTGAGGGAGGACGGCATCGTCCTCGTCCCGGACCTGCCCGCCAAGAAGGGCGTGAGGCCGAAGCCGGGTGCGCCCGTCGAGCTGGCCTTCGACGCCATCCGCAGCGGCAAGGTCGAGGTCGAGTTCTCGCACCTCGAGGACGCCGACCTGGGCCCCGCCGACGGGTTGGACAACGACGACACTGACGAGACCGAGGAGGCCTAGTGGACATCGACATGAGCGCGCTCCGCCTGCTGGAGCGAGAGCGGGACATCCCCGTCGAGAAGCTCATCCCGACCATCGAGCAGGCCCTCCTGCTCGCGTACCACAAGTCGCCGGGCGCCATCGAGACGGCCCGCGCGGAGGTGGACCGCAGGAGCGGCCACGTGACCATCTGGGCCACCGAGGTGGACGACGAGGGCAACGCCGTCGGCGAGTTCGACGACACGCCGGAGGGCTTCGGCCGCATCGCCGCCACGACCGCGCGCCAGGTGATCCTCCAGCGGCTCCGCGACGTGGAGGACGACAACGTCCTGGGCGAGTTCAAGGGCCGCGAGGGCGAGCTCATCGCTGGGCTCATCCAGCAGGGACACAATCCGAACATGGTGCAGGTCAGCCTCGGCGCCGTCGAGGCCGTCCTGCCGCCCCCCGAGCAGGTCCCCGGGGAGAAGTACCTGCACGGCGCCCGCATCCGCGCCTACGTCGTGGACGTGCACCGCGGCCTCAAGGGTCCCTCGATCACGCTCTCCCGCTCCCACCCGGGACTGGTCAAGAAGCTCTTCGAGCTCGAGGTCCCGGAGATCGCCGACCGCAGCGTCGAGATCGTCGCGATCGCCCGCGAGGCCGGCCACCGCACCAAGATCGCGGTCCGGGCGCTTGTCCCGGGCGTCAACGCCAAGGGCGCCTGCATCGGCGAGATGGGTTCCCGGGTGCGCGCGGTGATGACCGAGCTGAACGACGAGAAGATCGACATCGTCGACTACAGCGACGACCCGGCGACGTTCATCGCGAACGCCCTCTCGCCGTCGAAGGTCACGAGTGTGTCCATCGTCGACGAGGCCACGCGGTCGGCCCGGGTGCTCGTCCCGGACTACCAGCTCTCGCTCGCGATCGGCAAAGAGGGCCAGAACGCCCGCCTCGCCGCGAAGCTCACCGGCTGGCGGATCGACATCGGCTCGGACGCCCAGGCCTGAGTCGTCCGCGCCGCCGCATTCCGGGATCCGGGCCCAGAGGGTCTAGAATAGATAGGTCTGGGCCTGTGCCCGGCGGCAGGGCAGGGCATCGGGCTGACAGCTCGGAAGGCCCCGCCCCTTCGATGCAGGAGAGCAGGGATGGAACGGAGAACCGGCCAACCTCTGCGGACGTGCATCGGCTGCCGCCGGACAGCGGCCCGGTCGGAACTGCTCCGGCTGGTGATGGACCGCGGAGGCGCCCAGCGCGTCGTCGTGGATCCCCGCCGCCGGCTGCCCGGTCGTGGCGCGTGGCTGCATCCCGACCAGGCATGCCTGAAGCAAGCCGTCAAGCGGCGCGCGTTCCATCGTGCCTTCCGGGGCCCGGCGGACATCCGCGGCGTCGACGACTACTTCAGCACCTCCGTCCCGGCTACCGCTGGGCCGGACACCGTCCAAGCTGAAAGCGGGTCAGAAATCTGATGGACACCCGATGAGTCCCCGACCGATGAGTGCGTAGCAATGAACTTCTCGTTGCGCACCGCCGAGGGCTTCCCCATGCACACGGGTGCAGAGGGAGCCTGCAGCAAGCAGTAGACGGTCCGTGCCTGGCTCGGCGCGGACCGAGACAGGAGAAATGTGGCCAAGGTCCGCGTACACGAGCTCGCCAAGGAGCTCGGTATCACCTCCAAGGACGCCGTTGCCAAGCTCGCTGAGCTGGGCGAGTTCGTGCGTTCCGCGTCCTCGACGATCGAGGCGCCCGTCGTGAAGAAGCTTCGCGACGCCTACCCCGCCGACGGTGCGAAGGCGAAGGCCAGCGACAGGCCGTCCCGCCCCGCTGCCAGGCCGTCCGCCGGTGCCCCGACGCCGGGACCGTCGCGTCCCGCCCCGTCCCCGCGCCCGGCCGCTGCGCCGTCGCCCGCCCCGGCCCCCGCGGCCGAGGCCCCCGCGGCCAGCCCGCGCCCGGCCGCCGAGGCCGAGCGTCCCGCCGCCGAGGCTCCCCGTCCCGCCGCTGAGGCCCCGCGCCCCGGAGCCCGTCCGGCGCCCCGGCCCGCAGCCGGTGGCCGCGGAGCGACCCCGGGTCCGCGTCCGAGCGGCCCGCGTCCCGGCAACAACCCGTTCTCGTCCTCCCAGGGCATGCAGCGCCCCGGGCGCGACGGCGACCGCGCACCGCGCCCGGGCAACAACCCGTTCGCGTCCTCCCAGGGCATGCCCCGTCCCGGCGGCGGCCGTGACGGCGACCGCCCCGGGGGCCCGCGTCCCTCGGCGCCGCGCCCCGGCGGCACCTCCGGCATCCCGCGCCCCGGCGCACCCCGCCCGGGTGCCCCGCGTCCGGGCGCCCCGCGCCCCGGCGGCACCGGCGGACCCCGTCCGGGCGCCCCGCGCCCCGGCGGCACCGGCGGACCCCGTCCGAACCCCGGCATGATGCCCCCGCGCACCGAGCGTCCCCAGCCGGGCGCCCGGCCCGCGGGCACCGGCGGCCGGGGCCCGAACCGTCCCGGTGGCGGCGGCGGTCCCGCCGGCGGCGGCTTCGGCAAGGGCGGCCGCGGCCGCGGCGGCACCCAGGGCGCCTTCGGCAAGGGCGGCGCCGGACGTGGCAAGCAGCGCAAGTCGAAGCGTGCGAAGCGCCAGGAACTGGAGCAGATGAGCGCACCGTCGCTCGGCGGCGTCTCGGTGCCCCGTGGCGACGGCAGCACGATCGTGCGCCTGCGCCGCGGCGCGTCCATCACGGACTTCGCCGAGAAGATCGATGCGAACCCCGCCTCGCTCGTCACGGTGCTGTTCCATCTCGGTGAGATGGCCACCGCGACCCAGTCGCTGGACGAGGAGACCTTCTCGGTCCTCGGCGAGGAGCTCGGCTACAAGATCCAGGTCGTCTCGCCGGAGGACGAGGAGCGCGAGCTGCTCGAGTCCTTCGACATCGACCTCGAGGCCGAGCTCGAGGCGGAGACCGACGAGGAGCTCGAGGCCCGCCCGGCCGTCGTGACCGTCATGGGCCACGTCGACCACGGAAAGACCCGCCTCCTCGACGCGATCCGCAACACCAACGTGGTGGAGGGCGAGCACGGCGGCATCACGCAGCACATCGGTGCCTACCAGATCGCCTTCGAGCACGATGGGCGCGACCGCAAGCTGACCTTCATCGACACCCCGGGCCACGAGGCGTTCACCGCCATGCGTGCCCGTGGTGCCCAGGTGACCGACATCGCGGTGCTCGTCGTGGCCGCAGACGACGGCGTCATGCCGCAGACCGTCGAGGCCCTCAACCACGCCCAGGCGGCCGGCGTGCCGATCGTGGTCGCGGTGAACAAGATCGACAAGGAGGGCGCCAACCCGGAGAAGATCCGTGGCCAGCTCACCGAGTACGGTCTCGTCCCCGAGGAGTACGGCGGCGACACGATGTTCGTGGACGTCTCCGCGCGCCAGAACCTGCACATCGACGACCTGCTCTCGGCGGTCCTGCTCACGGCCGACGCCGCGCTGGACCTGCGGGCGAACCCGAACAAGGACGCCCGCGGCGTGGCCATCGAGGCCAACCTCGACAAGGGCCGCGGCGCCGTTGCGACCGTGCTCGTGCAGTCCGGAACGCTCCACGTCGGCGACACGATCGTCGCGGGCACGGCCCACGGCCGCGTCCGGGCCATGTTCGACGAGGACGGCGAGGCCGTCGAGGCCGCGCTGCCGTCCCGCCCGGTCCAGGTCCTCGGACTGTCCTCGGTGCCGCGCGCCGGCGACACGTTCCTCGTGACCGAGGACGAGCGCACCGCGCGGCAGATCGCCGAGAAGCGCGAGGCAGCCGAGCGCAACGCCCAGCTCGCCAAGCGCCGCAAGCGGATCAGCCTCGAGGACTTCGACCAGGCTGTGGCCGAGGGGAAGATCGACACCCTCAACCTCATCCTCAAGGGCGACGTGTCCGGTGCCGTCGAGGCGCTCGAGGACTCGCTGCTCAAGATCGATGTGGGCGAGGAAGTCCAGCTCCGCGTCATCCACCGCGGCGTCGGCGCGATCACCCAGAACGATGTCAACCTCGCCACGGTCGACAACGCGATCATCATCGGCTTCAACGTCAAGCCGGCGGAGCGCGTTGCCGAGCTCGCGGACCGCGAGGGCGTGGACATGCGCTTCTACTCGGTGATCTACGCGGCGATCGAGGACATCGAGCTCGCGCTCAAGGGCATGCTCAAGCCGGAGTACGAGGAGGTCCAGCTCGGTACCGCCGAGGTCCGGGAGATCTTCAAGTCCTCCAAGTTCGGCAACATCGCCGGCTCGATCGTGCGCAGCGGCATCATCCGCCGCAACGCGAAGGCCCGTGTGCTGCGCAAGGGCGTCGTGGTGGGCGACCGGCTCAGCATCGAGTCGCTCAAGCGGTTCAAGGACGATGCGACCGAGGTCCGCGAGGGCTACGAGTGCGGTATCGGACTCGGCTCGTTCAACGATCTCCAGCTCGAGGACGTCATCGAGACGTTCGAGATGCGCGAGAAGCCGCGCGCCTGACGCGCCCCATCGGGCGGGGCCCCGGGTTGCCGGGGCCCCGTTCGCACGTCGGCAGCGAGCGATGCGTCCGCGGATCGCTGCGCCGAGACGACAAGCACCCGAGACGATAGGAGGGACCATGGCCGATCCGGCCCGCGCCGCGCGGCTCGCGCAGCGCATCAAGGTGGTCGTGGCAGAGGCCCTGCGCAGGGCTGTGAAGGACGAGCGCGCCGAGGCGATCACGGTCACCGACGCCCGCGTCACGAACGACCTCCAGCACGCCACGGTGTACTACACCGTCCTGGGCGACGCCGCCGCGGCGGCAGGAGCCCGCGAGATCCTCGAGACCAAGAAGGGCGTGCTCCGGCGCGAGGTGGGCCGCAACCTCACGATCCGGCTCACGCCGACCCTCGAATTCGTGGCCGACGAGGTTCCGGTCAACGCCTCGCACGTCGAGGAGCTGCTCCGGCAGGCCCGCGAGCGCGACGCCGAGGTGGCCCGCCTCGCCCAGGGCGCGCACCCCGCGGGGGACGCAGACCCGTACCGCAAGGCCGATGAGGCCGACGACGACGCGTTCGACGACGGGTTCGACGACGTCGAGCCGCGCGAGGACTGACGCCCGCGGCAGCCAGCAGTGCCGTGCACCGACGGGGCGGCGCCTCCACGATGTGGGGGCGCCGCCCCGTCGCCGCATGGTGCGGCATGGACCGCCTCCGGCGCTCCATATACTGGGAGGCGTGCTTTCTGGACTGGTGATCGTGGACAAGCCACGCGGGTGGACGAGCCACGACGTCGTGGGGAAGGTCCGCCGGCTCGCGGGGACCCGCAAGGTGGGGCACGCGGGGACGCTCGATCCCATGGCCACGGGCGTGCTCGTCGTCGGGATCAACAAGGCGACCCGCCTGCTCTCGCACATCGTCGGCACCGAGAAGACGTACACCGCCACCATCCGGCTCGGGCAGCGCACGGTGACGGACGACGCCGAGGGCGAGGTCCTCGAGGAGCGTATCGCGGCCGCCGTGACCGAGCAGCAGATCCGCGACGCCGCCGCCAAGCTCACCGGCCACATCCTGCAGGTCCCCAGCAGCGTCAGCGCCATCAAGGTCGCCGGCGAGCGCTCGTACGCCCGCGTGCGCGCCGGCAAGGAGGTCGCGCTCGAGGCCCGGCCCGTGACGATCCACTCCTTCGACATCCACGCCGTCCGCCGGGAGCGCGGCGGGAAGCTCCAGGACGTGGACGTGACGGTGCGCTGCTCCTCCGGGACCTACATCCGGGCGCTCGCCCGTGACCTCGGCGCCGACCTCGGCGTGGGCGGCCACCTCACGGCGCTGCGCCGCACCCAGGTGGGGCCGTACCGGATCGAGCAGGCCCACACGCTCGAGGAGCTCGCCGGCTCGCTCACCGTGCTGCCGCTCGCGGACGCCGCCCGCTCGCTCCTGCCGGTCCGCGAGCTCAGCGACGGCGAGACCGTGGAGCTCTCCTTCGGCCGCCGCATCCCCGCGACCGGCTCGGCCGAGCTCACGGCCGCCTTCGCGCCCGACGGCGAGCTGGTCGCCCTCGTGAAGGACGTCGGCGGCCAGGCCAAGCCGGAGCTCGTGTTCGCCGCGCACGGCGAGGACGCCTGACGTGGACCCGTTCTTCCTCGTGGGGGCCGTCCTGTGCGCGCTCTCCCTGATCCTGTGCGTGGCCGCCGTCGTCACCAAGACGTATCCAGGGGACGCGGCGATCGTGTCGGTCGCCGTCGTCGAGCTCTTCCTCGTCGTCTTCGGCATCGGAGCCGGCATCCGGCAGGCCGGGGGAGAGGCCGTCCGGGGGGAGCCGTGGGAGTTCTGGGGGTATCTGGTGACCGCGCTGATCGTGCCGGTCGCCGCCTTCTGGTGGGCCATCGCGGACCGCACCCGGTGGAGCAACGCAGTGCTGGCCGCCGTGCCGGTGACGATCTTTGTGATGCTGTTCCGCATGGAGCAGATCTGGAATGGAGCGCCTTTCTCATGACCCCTGCCGAGCCGTCCTCCACGCCCGGGCCCGCGCGCACGCCCGAGCACTCGCCCCGGACCCGCAACGTGGGCCTCGGCCGCATCCTCGTGGCCGTGTACGGCGTCTTCGCGCTGTCGGCGACGGCGCGCGCCGCGTACCAGATCGCCACGAAGTTCTCCGAGGCGCCGCTCGCCTACCTGCTCAGCGCCGTCGCGGCGGTGGTCTACATCGTCGCGACCGTCTCGCTCGCGCGCCGCGGCGTGACGAGCTGGTATGTGACCCTCGGGGCGATCCTGCTCGAGCTCGTGGGCGTCCTGGCCGTAGGGACGGCGAGCGTGGTAGACGCGGCGGCGTTCCCCCACGACACCGTCTGGAGCGGGTTCGGCCGCGGCTACGGCTACGTGCCGCTCGCCCTGCCCTTCCTCGGCCTCGCGTGGCTCCTGTACCACCGCCCGAGGGGCGCCGCGGACGTGGACACGGACGGCGGCCGGTAGTCTTGTCAGGCACGCACAGGGCGACGAGGCGAGGACGATGGGCTTGATCTGGCACGGAGTGGACGAGATTCCCGAGGATTTCGGCCCGACGGCGGTCACCATCGGCAACTTCGACGGGGTCCACCGCGGCCACCAGCAGGTCTTGGGGCGCCTGCTCTCGACGGCGAAGGAGAACGGCAGCCGCGCCGTCGCCGTGACGTTCGATCCGCACCCGGCCCAGGTGCACCGCCCCGACACCGCCCCCCACCTCATCATGGGGATCGAGGACCGGCTCGCGGCCCTCTCGGGGTACGGGCTCGATGCGATCCTCGTCCTGCACTACACCCTCGAGTTCGCGCAGCAGAGCCCCGAGGACTTCGTCCGCAGCATCTTCGTCGACGCCCTCCACGCCTCGCACGTGGTGGTCGGCCACGATGTCCGCTTCGGACGCGGGAACGCCGGCGACCTCGCCGCCATGCAGGAGCTGGGGGAGCGGTTCGGTTTCGGCGTCGTCGTCGTGGACGAGTTCACCGAGCAGGCCCCCCGGCACCGCGCCGCGGAGGCGCTGCCGGACGCCGCCGAGGGCGGCAGCGCCGAGCGGGACGGTGCCGAGGGGTACGACGCCGAGGAGCGCCGGTGCTCGTCCACCTGGGTGCGCGAGGCCCTGGAATCGGGCGACGTGCGCACCGCGGCAGAGATCCTCGGGCGCCCCCACGCGATGCACGGGACCGTGGTCCACGGCGCCTCCCGCGGACGCGCCCTCGGATTCCCGACCGCGAATCTTTCCCACGATGCCGCCGGCCACGTCCCTGCGGACGGCATCTACGCCGGCTGGCTCATCGATGCGTCCGGCACCCGCTGGCCCGCGGCCATCTCCGTGGGGTCGAACCCGACGTTCGCAGGGGTCGCCCGCCAGGTCGAGGCGCACGTGATCGACCGTCCCGAGGAGGCCCCCGAGGACTTCGACCTCTACGGGCAGAACATCGTCGTCGAGTTCGTCGAGCGCCTGCGCGGCATGGTCGCCTACCGCGGCCCCGAGGCGCTCGTGGAACAGATGAAGCTCGATGTCGACGCGGCCCGGCACGTCCTGGCGACCTCCGGACACGGCGGAGCCCCCGCGCGCTGAGGCATCCGCGTTTCGACACGGCGTGGCCCGAACCGATAGAATCCTCGGTGGCCCTCGCTGCAGTCCGTGGCGGCCTGGGCCGCACCGGCCCCGCAGCTGCGGGAACGCATGCCGGTGTTCCCCGGGGACGCAGCGTCCAGCGGGCCGCACGGCACGAAACGAGGAGCTCCAATGGCTTTGGATCCCGCCGTCAAGCAGGAGATCATCAAGGAATACGCGACGAAGGAAGGCGACACCGGGTCCCCCGAGGTCCAGATCGCCGTCCTGACCAAGCGCATCAAGGACTTGACTGAGCACATGAAGCAGCACAAGCACGACTTCCACACCCAGCGCGGCCTGCTCGCGCTCGTGGGTCGCCGCAAGCGCATGCTCGCCTACCTGCACGACACCGACATCGCGCGCTACCGCTCGCTCATCGAGCGTCTCGGCCTGCGCCGGTAGTCTGGGAGCAGTCCGCCCGTCCGCGTCCAGGCGCGGGCGGGCGGCCAGCTTCCCCCGGCCCCGTTCGGCGGGGCATGACAACTGAACCACCACCAGGAGGCGCCGGCTGCCTGCGGTCCTCGGTAGTGGCCCTTGAGGGCGTCCGTGGCACGGACGCGCCAAGGGCCTCGATCGAAGACCGGGTTCCGGATCGCCTCCGCCATCTAAGGAAACGGAGGTGCTCTCCTATGGAGGGTCCCGAGATCCAGTTCTCTGAGGCCGTCATCGACAACGGCCGCTACGGCCAGCGCGTCGTCCGCTTCGAGACCGGCCGCCTCGCCAAGCAGGCCGCCGGCGCGGCGATGGCCTACATCGACGATGACACGGCCCTGCTCTCCGCCACCACGGCGGGCAAGTCCCCGCGTGAGGGCTTCGACTTCTTCCCGCTCACCGTGGACGTTGAGGAGCGCATGTACGCCGCGGGCCGCATCCCCGGCTCGTTCTTCCGCCGCGAGGGCCGTCCCTCGACGGACGCCATCCTCGCGTGCCGCCTCATGGACCGCCCGCTGCGCCCGGCCTTCGTCAAGGGCCTGCGCAACGAGGTCCAGGTCGTGGTGACCGTTCTGGCGATCAACCCGGACGAGCTCTACGACGTCGTCGCGATCAACGCGGCCTCGATGTCCACCCAGCTCGCGGGCCTGCCCTTCTCCGGCCCGATCGGCGGCGTGCGCGTGGCCCTCGTCCACGACGAGCAGGGCGCCCAGTGGGTCGCGTTCCCGAAGCACTCGCAGCTGCAGAAGGCGACGTTCGACATGGTCGTCGCCGGGCGCATCGCCGGCGATGACGTGGCGATCATGATGGTCGAGGCCGAGGCCACCGACCACTCCTGGAACCTCATCAAGGACGAGGGCGCCACGGCCCCGACCGAGGAGGTCGTCGCCGAGGGCCTCGAGGCCGCCAAGCCGTTCATCCGCGCGCTCTGCGAGGCGCAGCAGGACCTGGCCGACCGCGCCGCGAAGCCCACCGCCGAGTTCCCGGTCTTCCTCGACTACGAGGCCGACGCGTACGACGCCGTCGAGGCCGCCGCAGCCGGCAATCTCGCGGAGGTCTTCCAGATCGCCGACAAGCAGGAGCGCGAGGCGGCGTCTGACGCCCTCAAGGCCGAGGTCCTCGCCCAGCTCGCCGGCCAGTTCGAGGGCCGCGAGAAGGAGCTCTCCGCAGCCTTCCGCTCGGTGACCAAGAAGGTCGTGCGCCAGCGCATCCTCACCGAGCAGGTCCGCATCGACGGCCGCGGACTGACGGACATCCGCCAGCTCACGGCCGAGGTCGAGGTGCTCCCGCGGGTCCACGGCTCGGCGATCTTCGAGCGCGGCGAGACCCAGATCATGGGCGTCACCACGCTGAACATGCTCAAGATGGAGCAGCAGATCGACTCGCTCTCGCCCGAGACGCACAAGCGGTACATGCACAACTACAACTTCCCGCCCTACTCCACGGGCGAGACGGGCCGCGTCGGCTCCCCGAAGCGCCGCGAGATCGGCCACGGCGCACTGGCCGAGCGCGCGCTCGTGCCCGTGCTGCCCTCCCGCGAGGAGTTCCCGTACGCGATCCGCCAGGTGTCCGAGGCACTCGGCTCCAACGGCTCGACGTCGATGGGCTCCGTGTGCGCCTCGACGCTGTCCCTGCTCAACGCCGGTGTGCCGCTGAAGGCCCCGGTCGCGGGCATCGCCATGGGCCTCGTCTCCGACGAGGTCGACGGCCAGACCCGGTACGCCGCCCTCACCGACATCCTCGGTGCCGAGGACGCCTTCGGCGACATGGACTTCAAGGTCGCCGGCACGTCCGAGTTCGTCACGGCGATCCAGCTCGACACCAAGCTCGACGGCATCCCCGCCTCGGTCCTGGCCGCCGCGCTCAAGCAGGCCCGCGAGGCACGCCTGCACATCCTCTCGGTGATCAACGCCGCGATCGACCGCCCGGATGAGCTCTCCGAGTTCGCGCCGCGCATCATCGCGATCAAGATCCCGGTGGACAAGATCGGCGAGGTCATCGGCCCCAAGGGCAAGATGATCAACCAGATCCAGGAGGACACGGGCGCCGAGATCTCGATCGAGGACGACGGCACCGTGCTCATCGGCGCGACCGACGGCTCCTCGGCCGAGGCCGCCCGCGCCGCCGTGAACGCGATCGCGAATCCGCAGCTGCCCGAGGTCGGGGAGCGCTACCTCGGCACGGTGGTCAAGACCACCACGTTCGGCGCGTTCGTCTCGCTCACGCCGGGCAAGGACGGCCTGCTGCACATCTCCGAGCTGCGCAAGCTCGCCGGCGGCAAGCGCGTGGACAACGTCGAGGACGTCGTCTCCGTCGGCCAGAAGGTCCAGGTCGAGATCACCAAGATCGACGACCGCGGCAAGCTCTCGCTCGCGCCCGTCGTGGCCGAGGCCGACGCCACCGCCGAGGGCGAGGCCTCTGCGGAGGTCGAAGCGTAGCCGCATGGCAACAGTCGAACTGCCGCTGAGCTCCGGCCAGCTCGTGGACGGCGCCCCGGCGTCGACCACGATCTTCGGGAAGGATGGCGGCGCCGTCGTGCGCCGGTCCATCCTTCCCGGGGGCGTGCGTGTCCTCACGGAGGCGATGCCCGGCCAGAGGTCGGCGTCGATCGGCTTCTGGGTGGGCGTGGGCTCCCGGGACGAGGCCCTCGGCCAGCACGGGGCCACGCACTTCCTCGAACACCTGCTGTTCAAGGGGACCCAGCGCCGCACCGCCCTCGAGATCGCCTCGGCGTTCGACGAGGTGGGCGGCGAGTCGAACGCCGCGACGGCCAAGGAGAGCACGTGCTACTACGCGCGGGTGCTCGACACCGACCTGCCCATGGCCATCGACGTGATCGCGGACATGATCACCTCCGCCGTCCTCGACCCCGACGAGCTCGAGCAGGAGCGCGACGTCATCCTCGAGGAGATCGCCATGGACGGCGACGACCCGACCGACGTGGCGCACGAGCACTTCGTTGCGGCCGTGCTGGGCGAGCACCCGCTGGGCCGCCCGATCGGCGGCACGCCCGAGGCCATCAGGGCGGTCCCGCGGGACTCGGTGTGGGAGCACTACCGCCGCTACTACCGTCCCGAGGAACTGGTCATCACCGCGGCGGGCGGCCTCGAGCACGAGGCCGTGTGCTCGCTCGTGCTGGAGGCGCTCCAGGGCGCGGGCTGGGACCTCGGCTCCGAGGCCGCGCCCGTGGCGCGCCGGTCCTCGGCGCCGGCGGCCATCACCGGCCAGCCGGGCCTGACCGTGGTCCGGCGGCAGGTCGAGCAGGCGAACGTGATCATGGGGTGCCCCTCGATCACCGCGACGGATCCGCGCCGCTACGTCATGAGCGTGCTCAACGCCGTGCTCGGCGGCGGCATGTCCTCGCGCCTGTTCCAGGAGATCCGCGAGAAGCGGGGGCTCGTCTACTCGACCTACTCGTTCGCCTCCGCCTACGCGGATGCCGGCTACTTCGGCATCTACGGCGGCTGCGCCCCGGCGAAGGTCCCGCAGGTCCTGGCCCTCATGGCGGCCGAGCTCGAGAAGCTCGCCGAGCACGGCATCACGGACGAGGAACTGCGCAAGGCCGTCGGCCAGCTCTCGGGCGGGATCGTCCTCGCGCTCGAGGACACCGGCTCGCGGATGTCCCGGCTGGGCCGCGCGGAGCTCGTCTCGGGCGAGTTCCAGGACATCGAGGAGACCCTCGCGCAGATCGGTGCCGTCACTGCGGCGGAGGTCCAGGACCTCGCCCGCGTCCTCGCGACCGCTCCGCGCACCACGACCGTGGTGGGCCCGTTCGAGGAGACCGAGACCTTCGGCCTGTCCCCTGAGAGCTGACCCCGCGTCTGTGAAGAGGTGACCCCGCGTCTGTGAAGAGGTGACCCCGCGTCTGTGAAGAGGTGACCCCGCGTCGATACCTCGACGCGGGGTCACCTCTTCCGCGTTCCGGGGTCACCTCTTGTGCGTTCCGGGGTCACCTCTCGTGCGCCGCGGGGTCAGGCGAGGATGTCCTTCGTGGTGAACCGGCCGTAGGCGAGGGCCCCGAAGAGCGCGATGTACCCGGCCTGCAGCCACGCATTCGCCCCGAACGAGTCCCACGAGACCGGGTCGCGCAGGAAGTCGGCGAGGCCGAGCCAGTGGTCCGTGAAGAGCCACGGATGGAGCCAGTCGAGCTGGTCGAGGGCGTCGAGGATCTGGGAGACGACGGCGAGCACCGCGGTGGCGGCCATCGCCCCCACCGGGACACCGGTCAGCGTCGAGGCGAACAGCCCGATCGCGGCGAGCCCGAGCAGGGACACGGTCGTGTACGCGGCCATGAGGAGCAGCCGCCCGAATGACTCGGCCGGACCGATCTGCGTCCCCGACAGGAGGGTGGCCTGCCCCAGCGGGAACAGCGCCAGGCCCACCGCCGTCCCTCCGAGCACGACGGCGATCCCCGCCGCCGCGCAGAAGACGGCAGAGCTGAGGTACTTCACGACGAGCAGCCGGACGCGGCCCGCGGGGGCGACGAGCAGGTAGCGCAGCGTCCCGAGGCCCGCTTCCCCGGCGATCGTGTCCCCGGCGACGACGCTGACCGTCAGCGGCAGGAACAGCGGCGTGCAGACCACGAGCCCCACGACCCCCGCGAAGAGCCCGTTGTCCGTGATCTGGTCGAGGAAGGCGGGCCCCCGGCCGCTCGGGGGCCGCCCAGGGGAGAACTTGACCGCGAGCCCGATGAGCACGGGCACCGCCGCGAGCGCGGCGAGCATCGCCCACGTCCGCCACCGCCGGAAGAGGACCCGCAGCTCCGAGGCGAGGAGCCGCCCCGTGTGGCCGGCGGTGGCCCCGCGGCGGCCGGTGTGCTCAGCCTGCGACATCGAAGCCCTCCCCGGTCAGTTCGACGAACCGCTCCTCGAGCGTCATGGCCTCCGCGCTGAACCCGCGCACCCGCACGCCCGCTGCCACGAGCGCGGCCACGACGTCCTCGGCGGCCGGAGCGCCGGGCGGGCCGTCAGCGGCGGGCGGGTCCCCGCCGTCGTCCGCGGTGCCCCCGACGACGGCGACGACGGTGCCGGGCCCCGCAGGCTCCACGTGGAGGCCCAGGCCGCGCAGCACACCCGCGGCGGCGGCCGCGTCCGGAGTGCGGACCTCGATGCGCGGGCGTGCGCCGGCGCGCAGCGCGTCGAGGGTCCCCTGGGCCACGAGGCGCCCGGCCCGCAGCACGGCGGCGTGGGTGCAGATCTGCTCGACCTCCGCCAGCAGGTGGCTCGAGACGAAGACGGTGGTGCCGTCCTCGGCGAGGGAACGGATCAGGCCGCGGACCTCCCGCGTCCCCTGGGGATCGAGACCGTTGGTCGGCTCGTCGAGGACGAGGAGGTCGCGCGGGGCGAGCAGGGCGGCAGCCAGCCCGAGCCGCTGCTTCATCCCCAGCGAGTACGCGTGCACCTTCTTGCCGGCCGCATGGGTCAGGCCCACGCGCTCCAGTGCCGCGCCCACGCGGGCCCGGCAGGTTGCCCGGGCCGCCAGCGGGTCCGCGGCATCGAACCGGGCCAGGTTCGCGGCGCCGGTGAGGAACGGGTAGAACGCGGGCCCCTCGACGAGCGCCCCGACCCGCGGCAGCACTTCTCGGGCACCCCGCGGCATGGGCTCGCCGAGGACCTCGGCGCGGCCCGAGCTGGGCGCCACCAGCCCCAGGAGCATCCGGATGGTGGTCGTCTTCCCCGAGCCGTTCGGGCCGAGGAACCCGAACACGGTGCCGCGGGGCACCTCGAGCGCGAGGGCATCGACAGCGGTGTGCGCGCCGAAGCGCTTCGTGAGGGCGTGGGTGCGGATGGCAGCGCCCTCGGCCCCGGGCCGGGTCCGCGCAGCGTCGGGCCCTGCCGTCACCTGGCGGCCGCTGCCTCGAGGGCCGCCGCGGGGACGGCCCCGGCGAGCACCCGGCCGTCGTCCGTGAGCAGGAGGGTGAACAGCGACGTGCTGATCACACGCCCGCCCTTGGCCGGCACGGCGAGCTGCTTCATGAGCGGCTGGTCCTTCAGGCCCGCGGGCACCTTGTCCGCCGGGATGACGGCGATGGAGTCCCAGCCCTGCGAGGTGCCCGCGGCCGGGGCGTGCTGGCCCGTGGCCTGCCGATGCTGCCCGGTGGCCGAAGGCAGCTGCTGCTGCGTGACCTTCGCCCCGGCGGGCGGGGTGAAGGCGAAGACGGAGGCGTCCGGCGCCGCCAGGGTGAGCTGGGTGAACGCGGCGTGGAAGGCGGCCGCGTCCTGGCCCTTCGCGTACACGTCCACGGCGAGCGGCAGCCCGGTCTGGGCCTCGACCGCGATCCGCACCGAGGCGACGAGGGTGCCGGCGGCCTTCGGGGTGAGCACGAGCGTGTAGGCGCTGTGGCCGGCGACCGTGGCGGGCTGGGCGAGAGAGACCGCGGTGCTCGGCCCGGCGGCGGCCAGGAGCCGCTGCGCGAGCTGGTCCGGGGAGACGGCGGCGGCGCTGGGCGGGGCGGCGGCCGCCGTGGAGGGCAGCGTGGCATGCGTCACGGCGTGCGCCGCGGAGTCGTAGGTCCACAGGTCGCTGCCGTTGCGCACGGCATCGCGCTCGGCGAGCTGGTCGAGGACCTGCACCCGCTCGCGGGCGGGACCGTCGGCGTAGACCTTCGCCGTGTGCGCGCTCGTGAGCAGCTCCAGCAGCGCGGCCTCGGAGCCGAAGGACGCGCTGCCCTTGGCGGCGCCGAGCGCCTGGCCGGGAATCGAGGGCAGCCCGAGGTCCGAGCTCTGCTCCATCGTGCCGGAGAACTGCCGCGCGGTATGGGCGGCCGCGAGCGCGAGGACCTGCTCCGGGGTTGCGGGCGGGGGCGGGGACCCGGCGGTCGCGCCGGAGGCGAGCAGCCCCACGGCCACGACGGCGGGCACCGCCGCGGCGGGGATCCAGCGGAGCCAGCGGCGCTGGGTGTCGGCGTTCATCGAGACCTCCGGGGAAGGAACCTTTGTCTCAACGCTACGCCGCCCGCAGGCGCCTGTCCTCATCCCTGCGGCGGATCCGGGTGCGCGCTCAGCCGCCGGCGAACGGGGGCAGGACGTCCACCACGTCGCCGTCCGCGAGCACGCGCGCGCGGTCCCGCACGGCGACCTCGTTCACGAGGAAGGAGCATCGGCGCAGCACCTCGGCGAGCGGCGGCGCGCCCGGGCCCGCGGAGGCGGGGACACGCACGACGGCGAGGGCGGCCTCGAGCGCGTCGGCGAGGCTCGCGCCGTCGGGCGCCGCCAGCGACTCCTCGGCCCTGCCGGCGGCGGCCTGGGCCGCGGCGTAGTACCGCAGGGTGATCTGCAAGGGCTCTCCTAGCGTGTGTCGGGGGCTGCGGGTCAGCCGCCGATGGCGGACATCGAGCGGTCCGGCTGGACGAAGCCGTCCGCGCCGAGGCCGGTGTGGTCCATCCCGTGGGCGCGCGGCTTGAGCCACATCGCCTCCTGCCACCGCCGCGCCACCTGCTCATCGGACGCTCCCGAGCGCAGGAGGCCGCGGAGGTCCACCTCCTCGTGGGAGAAGAGGCAGCTCATGACCTTGCCCTCAGCCGTGATGCGGGTGCGCTTGCAGTCGGCGCAGAACGGCTCCGTCACGGAGGCGATGACTCCGACGGTGCCGAGCAGCGCGCCGTCGTCCTTCCCGCGGACCTCGAACCGCTCCGCGGGCGCGCCGTCGCGGTCCCGGGCATCGGGGGAGAGGTCGAAGCGCCCGGAGAGCAGCTCGCGGACCTCGGCGGCGGTGACCATGCCGTCGCGGGTCCACCCGTGGTCGGCGTCGAGGGGCATCTGCTCGATGAACCGCAGCTCATAGCCGCGCTCGAGGCACCACGCGAGCAGGTCGGGGCCGTCGGCGTCGTTGATCCCGCGCATGAGCACGGAGTTGATCTTGATCGGGCCGAGCCCCACGGCGTCGGCGGCCTCGATGCCGGCGAGGACGCGGTCGAAGAAGGGGCGGCGGGCCAGCCGGGCGAATGTCTCCGGGTGCAGGGTGTCGAGCGAGACGTTGATGCGCGTCAGTCCTGCGGACTTGAGGGCGGCGGCCCTGGCGTCGAGGCCCACGGCGTTGGTCGTGAGGGCGATCGGCAGGTCCGGGTGCTCCGCGCGGAGCGCCGCGACGATGTCCACGAGGTCCGCGCGCACGAGCGGCTCGCCGCCGGTGAGGCGCAGCTCCCGCACGCCGAGCAGGCGGACGCCGATCCCCACGACGCGCACGATCTCCTCGGCGGACAGGAGCGCGTCCTTGGCGAGCCAGGGGAGGCCCTCGGCGGGCATGCAGTAGGAGCAGCGCAGGTTGCACTTGTCGGTGAGGGACAGGCGCATGTCCGTCGCGACCCGGCCGTAACGGTCCTCGAGCCCGGGCAGTCCCACAGGCCGGTCCGCCGCCAGCGCCCCGACCGGCGGGTCCGAGGCGCGCACCTGCGGCATTCCGAGCTCAACACCCATGCATCTACAGTACGCGAGTGGCGTCCGCCACGGGCCGGACGGGCCCGGGGGACCTATTCTGGTCCCATGAGCGCAGGACCCGAGCCCCTGCCCGCGGCGCCGGGGCAGCGACGCGCCGCCCGGGTCCGGCTGGCCGCCGCGGGAGCAGGCATCGTCGCGGGCGCGGCCGGGGTGCTCTCCGGAGAGCTCGCCGCCGGCCTGCTCAGCCCGTCGCTGAGCCCGGTCTCCGCCGTGGGCAGCGCGGTCACGGACCTGGCCCCGCCAGCCGCGAAGGACTGGGCGATCCAGACCTTCGGCACCGGGGACAAGGCGTTCCTCGTCACCGCGATCGGGATCGTCCTCGCGCTCCTCGGCGCCGCGGCTGGCCTCCTCGAGCTGCGCCGGCCCGGGTTCGGGGCCGCCCTCGCCGGGGCCGTCGGACTCGTGGGCCTCGCGGCAGTGGCCACCCGCTCGCTCGGCGCGCCGGCCGCATGGACCTGTGCGCTCCTGGCCGGCGCGGTCGCCGTGTCCCTGCTCCGCTGGCTCGTGGGGCGGCTGCGGCGCGAGACGGCCGCGTCCGGGCAGCCTCCGGCGGGAGTCCCCCGCAGGGGCTTCCTGCGGGCCCTCGGCGGGACGGCCGCCGCCGTCGCGCTGGGAGGGGTGGTGACCGGCGTCGTGCGCAGCGCCTCGCTGGCCGCGGACGCGGCCCGCGCCGCCCTCCGGCTGCCCGCACCGGCCCAGCCCGCCCCGCCCATCCCCGCGGGCGCCGAGGTCGGGGTGCCGGGCCTGAGCGACCTCGTCACGGCCAATGAGGGCTTCTACCGGATCGACACCGCCTTCGTGGTCCCGTCGGTGGACCCCGGCAGCTGGCGTCTTGCCGTCACCGGCCTCGTCGAGCAGCCGGTGACGATCACGTGGGCCGACCTCCTCGCCCAGCCCCTCGTGGAGCGCTACGTCACCCTCACGTGCGTCTCCAACGAGGTCGGCGGGAACCTCGTGGGCAACGCCCGCTGGCTCGGCTGGCCGGTGCGGGAGCTGCTGGCCCGCGCGCGCCCGCGGGCCGGGGCGGACATGGTCCTCTCCCGCAGCGTCGACGGCTTCACCGCCGGCACACCCCTCGAGGCCCTCACCGACCCGGGCAGGGACGCCCTCCTGGCCATCGGGATGAACGGGGCGCCCCTCCCGCCCGAGCACGGGTTCCCCGTCCGGCTCGTGGTCCCGGGCCTGTACGGCTACGTCTCGGCGACCAAGTGGGTCACCGAGCTCAAGGTCACCACCTTCGCCGCAGACCAGGCCTACTGGAGCACGCGCGGGTGGAGCGAGAAGGGACCGATCAAGACCGCCTCGCGCATCGACGTGCCCCGCCGGGGCAGCCGGGTCGCCGCCGGGGAGGTCGTCGTCGCCGGCGTCGCCTGGGCGCAGCACCGCGGCATCTCGCGCGTGGAGGTCAGCGTGGACGACGGCGCGTGGCAGCAGGCGCGGCTCGGCACCGGCATCTCGCGCGACACCTGGTACCAGTGGGCCGCACCCGTCCGGCTGTCCGCCGGGCGGCACCGCATCGCCGTCCGCGCGACCGACGGCGACGGACAGGTCCAGACATCAGCGACCGCCCCGCCCGCGCCCGACGGCGCGACGGGATACGACATCATCGAGGTGGAGGCCACATGACGCATCCCGACTCCGGCGGCGCGGCCGCCGCGCCGGCCGAGGCACGCCCGCACGACGGCCGGCCCGGGCATGCCCCCGCGCACGGTCAGGGGCATGCCCACGGGCACCGCAGCGTCGAGGAGCACCGCGGGCGTCTCGCCCGGCTCCTCGCCCCGCTCGCGGACAGGGCCGCCCAGGACCGCTCCCTCGACGCGGCCCTGGGCACCGCCCTGGCCGCCGACCTCGCGGCCCCGCTCAGCCTCCCGCCGTTCGACAACTCCCAGATGGACGGCTTCGCCGTGTGCTCCTCCGACCCCGGGACGGGGGACGGGGCGGGGCCGGGCCGGCGCCGGTTCACGGTGGCAGAGCCGATCCCGGCGGGCGCGGCCCCGCCGCCCCTGCGCCCCGGCCACGCGGCGCCGATCATGACGGGCGCGATGCTCCCCGCCGGCGCGGACGCCGTGGTGCGGGTCGAGCTGGCTGTCCCCGCCGCCTACCCGCCGGAAGGCGGGAGCGTGGACCTTCCCGTCGTCGAGGCGGGCACCTACGTGCGGCGGGCCGGGAGCGATGTGGCGGCCGGCGCCGTCGTGCTCCCTGCCGGCACAGCGCTCGGCCCGGCCCAGCTCGGGCTCGCCGCCGGGCTGGGACTGTCGATGCTCCGGGTGCGGCCGCCGCTGCGGGCCGTGCTCGTGAGCACCGGCGCCGAGCTCGCGGCGCCGGGGCGGCCCCTGGCGCCCGGCCAGATCCACGACGCGAACGGAGCGCTCCTGCGCGCCGCGCTGCGGGAGTCCGGCGTTCAGGCGCGCGCGGTCGCGGTGCGCAGCGACGAGCCGGCCGAGCTGCGCGGCGCGCTCGAACGGCTCGCCCGCGGGGCGGAGCGGCCCGACCTCCTGATCACCACCGGCGGGGTCTCGAAGGGCGCGTTCGAGGCGACCAAGCTCGCCCTCGACGGGCACGACGTCGAATTCGCCCACCTCGCGCTGCAGCCCGGGGGCCCCCAGGGCCTGGGCACCTTTGCGGGCCTCCCGCTCATCGCCTTCCCCGGCAACCCCGTCAGCTGCTGGATCTCCTGGGAGGTCCTCCTCCGGCCGGTCCTGTCCGCCCTCCTCGGCGCGCCGCCCGCGCGCCGGCGGCTCCGCGCCCCGCTCGCCGAGCCGCTCGAATCGCCCGCCGGCACCCTCCAGGTGCGCCGCGCGCGCCTGCGGCCCGACGGCGCGGTCGGCCTCGTGGGCGGCCCCGGTTCCCACCTGCTCGGGGCCCTCGCCGCCTCGGATGCCCTGGTCATGGTGCCCGAGGACGTCACCGCGCTCGCGGCCGGGGACGACGTGGAAGTATGGCTGACGTGACTGAGACCCCGCACCCCCCTTCCGGCCCCGGCCTGACCCACGTGCGCGCCGACGGCAGCGCCCACATGGTCGACGTGAGCGCGAAGCCCGAGTCCACCCGGGAGGCGACGGCGCAGGCGGTGGTGAACACCACCCGCGAGGTCATCGCCCTCCTGGCCGAGGGCGGCCTCCCCAAGGGCGACGCCCTCGCGGTGGCCCGGGTGGCCGGCATCATGGCCGCGAAGAAGACCCCGGACCTCATCCCGCTGTGCCACCCGCTGCCGATCGCGAAGGTCACGGTCGACTTCGAGCTCGCCCCCACGGCCGTGACGGTGCTCGCCACGGTGAAGACCCGCGGCGTGACCGGGGTGGAGATGGAGGCCCTGACCGCGGCGTCCGTGGCCGCGCTGGGGGTGTACGACATGGTCAAGGCCGTGGACAAGCAGGCGGTCATCACCGACATCAGGGTGCTCGCCAAGTCCGGCGGCAAGAGCGGGGACTGGGACGTCCGTGCCGGAGGCGGGGCATGAGTGGGCACGACGCCGGGCCCACGCCCGAGGGGGCGCGCCGGGCGGGCATCGTGATCGCCTCCACGCGTGCGGCCACGGGCGTGTACGAGGACCGCACCGGGCCCGTCGTCGCGGACTGGCTGGCCGACCACGGCTTCGACGTCATCCCGCCGGCGGTGGTCCCGGACGGCCCGAGCGTCGGCGCCGCCCTCCGGGCGCTCCTCGCGCTCGGGCCCGCGGCGATCATCACGAGCGGCGGCACGGGGCTCAGCCCGGACGACGTGACGCCCGAGGAAACCGGCCCCCTGCTCGACCGCGACGTGCCGGGCATCATGGAGGCCCTGCGCGCTGCGGGCAGCACCAAGACGCCCCTGGCCGCTCTCTCCCGGGGCCACGCCGGGCTGGCCGGGCGGACGTTCATCGTGAACCTGCCCGGCTCGCCGTCCGGCGTCATGGACGGCCTGGCCGTCCTCGACCCGATCATCGGCCACATCTGCGACCAGGCCGCGGGCCGGGGAGGAGCCAGCCATGACCACCACTGAGCCCGTCGAGGTCCTGCACGCGGCCGTGACCACCCTCCCGCTCGACGAGGCCGCCGCCCGGGCCGCCGTCGACGCGCCGGACGCGGGCGCCGTCGTGCTCTTCTCCGGTGTGGTCCGCGACCACGACGACGGCCGCGGTGTCGCCCGCCTGTCCTACACCGCCCACCCGAGCGCCGAGGCCACCCTGCGCTCCGTCGTCGACGCGACCGTCCGCGAGGTGCTCGCCGCCGGCAGCGAGGCGGCCGGTGCGCCGGAGCGTCCCCTGCGGGTCTGGATCGCGCACCGCGTGGGGGAGCTCGCTGTCGGGGACGCCGCCTTCGTCTGCGCGGTCTCCGCGGCCCACCGGGGCGAGGCCTTCCGCCTCTGCTCCGAGCTCGTGGACCGGGTCAAGGCCGAGGTGCCGATCTGGAAGGAGCAGTTCTTCGACGACGGCGGGAGCGAGTGGGTCGCGGCGCTCGGCTGACCGGGTTCCCCGGTGCCACGATTCTGAGCACCGCGGGGCGCGACAGTAGGCTGGGGCCCATGGCAGAACGACTTCCCGTGGCAGTGCTGGGCGCGAATGGGCGCATGGGTTCCGAGGCCGTCAGGGCAGTCAGCGCGGCCGGAGACATGGAGCTCGTCGCCGCGCTCGGACGGGGAGACTCGCTCGAGGGCCTCCTCGACGCCGGCGCCCGGTACGTCGTCGACCTCACCGTCCCCGACGCCACCGAGGCCAACGTGCGCTTCGCCGTCGAGCACGGGATCCACGCCGTGGTGGGGACCACCGGCTGGAGCGAGGAGCGGCTCGGCGCACTGCGGCGCCTGCTGGCCGCCAGCCCCGGGACGGGCGTGCTCATCGCGCCGAACTTCGCCCTCGGGGCCGTGCTCGCCTCGGCCTTCGCCGCGAAGGCCGCCCGCTACTTCGAGTCCGTCGAGATCGTCGAGCTCCACCACCCGGACAAGGTCGATGCCCCCTCCGGGACGGCCGTGCGCACCGCCCAGCTCATCGCGGCCGCACGCAGCGAGGCCGGCCTCGGCGCGTCCCCGGACGCGACCACGACCGCGCTCGACGGCGCGCGGGGCGCCGACGTCGACGGCGTGCGCGTCCACGCCGTGCGGCTCCGCGGCCTCGTCGCCCACCAGGAGGTGCTCCTGGGCGGGCCGGGGGAGCAGCTGACCCTCCGGCACGACTCGTTCGAC
Source organism: Sinomonas sp. RB5 (assembly GCF_054063535.1). Classification (NCBI taxonomy): domain Bacteria; kingdom Bacillati; phylum Actinomycetota; class Actinomycetes; order Micrococcales; family Micrococcaceae; genus Sinomonas; species Sinomonas sp. RB5. Next base: position 70,319 of record NZ_JBSSGJ010000004.1, on the reverse strand, counting down.
CGCGCGTCCTTCATGCCCGGGGTGCTCGTGGGGCTGCGCGAGGTCGCCGCGCACCCGGGCCTGACCGTCGGCCTCGACGGCTACCTGGACCTCGGGCTGTGAGCGCCATGGATCCCGCGGATCCCCAGCATCCGGGGGGCCCCCAGGAACCGCAGCGGCCTCCCCGGGCCGGTGGTGCCTGGGCGTGGGTCGGTGCGAACAAGACCAAGATCGGCGTCATCGCCATCACCGTCCTGCTGGTGTTCTACCTGGTCGTCACCTTCGACCGCGCGCGGATCCTCCTCCTCGATCCCCAGCCGGTGGCCAAGGCCATCGGCGCGGGCTACCTGGTCCTCCCGATCGTGGGGGCATGGGCGCTCCTGCGCGAGCTCGCCTTCGGCACCCGGCTTGAGCGCATGGGCAGGGAGCTCGAGGCCGAGGGCGGCCTGCCCGAGGACACGCTGCCGCGCACGGCCGGCGGCAGGATCGTCCGGTCGGCCGCGGACGCCGAGTTCGCCCAGTACCGCGCCGAGGCGGAGGGAGCGCCCGAGGACTGGCGGTCGTGGTACCGGCTCGGGCTCGCCTACGACGCCGCAGGTGACCGCAAGCAGGCGCGCGCCGCCATGCGGCAGGCGATCGCCCTCCACCGCGGCCGCTGAGGAGGGCCTACCTGCGCGAGGGCGCGGCCCGGCGGACGGCGCCCCCACCGCGGGCGCCCGGGCCGCCGGCGCGGCCGAGCCGAGCTGCAGCATGGGCCACCGCCTCGAGCGGTCCCCGCCAGCCGTTGGCCCGCACGAAGAGGCCGATCGCGAGCGCGGCGATGACGTGGACGGCCAGGAGCACCTCGCGCGTGGGCCCCGCCCAGTCCGCCAGCGGCACTGCGAGCGCCGCGACGTGCGCCGTGTAGAGGGTCAGCGTCATCCCCCCGGCGCCGGCGAGCGGCGCGAGGAGTCCGGTGCGGGCCAGCGGGCCGATCCGGGCGAGGACGAGGAAGGCCCCGATCGCCGCGGCCGAGGTCCCCGCCGTGTGCAGGAGGTCGAGGGGCGTGCCGGAATGCGGCGCCGCGGAGGTCAGCCACCACCAGGTGCCCGTCTGGTCCACCCCGGTGAGATTCGCATCGAGCATGGCCCGCAGGGGCCACACCCTCGCCTGCGGCGTGGCCAGGAGGGCGTTGAGTCCTCCGAGCGGCCCCAGGAAGGCCCAGGCGCACGCCTTCGCCAGCACGGCCGCACTGGCACCGCCGAGGACCAGCCACACCTGCGTCCCGGTCCGGGCGAGGTCCGCGCGGCCGATCCAGAGGCCGACCAGGAGGTAGCCGAACCACTCCAGGGCCGGGTAGTAGCCGGTGACCGTGAGGTCGGCGAGGAGGCGCACCGGATCGGCAAGGTCGGGCCAGGACGGGTTGTGGCCGAGCCGGAGCGGGGGCGCGGCCGCGAGCAGGAGCGGTCGGAGCAGGTAGGCCGCGACGGGCGCGAGGAGGATCCACGCGACCGCGAGCAGCCCGAGGGTCTGGCGCCGCAGTCCGAGCACCCCGAGGGAGCACCAGAACAGCACCGCGTACACCACGAGGATCACCGCCACGTCGACGCGCGCGAGCCCGAGGGTGAGCCCGACGGCGGCGATCACCGCCGCGCGCAGCGCGAGTCCGCGCCGGTTCCGTTCCGCGGGGACCCGTCCCAGGGTGAGCGAGACGCCCGCGAGCACGGCGAACAGGGCCGCGGCCCTGCCCGAGAGCACCGTCCCGACCCACGTGGCGGAGACGGTGCCCGTGCCGGGATCCTGGACGAGGGTCGGCAGGATGTGCGTGGCCATCATGGCCAGCAGGGCCGCCCCGCGGGCCAGGTCGATGCCCAGGAGCCGTGCCTCCCGGCCCCCACGCACGCGGTCACGTGGCCTGCGCTGGGTGCGGGGCACCCCCGATTGTCCGCCCATGGTCCCGATGCTCTCATGGTGCCGGGCGCATGCCCTTCGGTGGCCCGCCGCCGGAGGATCCCGGCCTGCCCCCGTTGCGATTCGAAGATATGTTCTAATAGCATGGGTGTATGAGCACGGCGCAGGACCACCCGCAGGACCCTCGGGGAGATGGACCGGTGCCGCCGCGGTGGCAGCCCGCATGGCGCGCGGGAGGGCCGCTGCTTCCCGGCGAGCCCCCGCCGGGAGAGCTCGCGCGCCGCCTCTCCGAGCCGGACCTCGCCTTCCTGACCGCGCGCGAGCTCGAGGCCTTCATGGCGGCCTGCCGCCGCCTCGAGGACTGGGTCCGCATCCGCGCCGAGGCCGCCCGCAGGGAACGCGCGGCCCGCACCCACGGACGCGCCTGACCCCCGGCCCGTGCGAGCGGTTGGCCTAGGATGGGCGTATGTCCGCCGAGCTGACCGTCTCTGCCGTGCAGTCCGTGGCGCTCCCGGGCGGGCTCGCTGCGAACATCGACGAGCACGTGCGGCTCCTCGAGGACGCCGACGCCCACGGGGCCAGGCTCGCCGTCTTCCCCGAGCTCTCGCTCACCGGCTATGACCTGGACCTCTTCTCCGACGAGTCCGCCTGGCTCACCCGCCCCTCGGCCCAGCTCTCCGAGCTCCAGGCGGCCTGCGAGGACATGGGGATCTCGGCCGTCGTGGGCGCGGCGGTCCGCGAGCCCGACAGGACGCCGCATCTCGCCTCGGTCCTCGTGCGCCCCGGAGCACCCGCCGTGATCGCCCCCAAGATGCACCTCCACGGCCGGGAGAGGGAGATCTTCGAGCCCGGGGACCGCCTCACGGTCGTCGAGGTCGACGGCTGGAAGGTAGCGCTGGCCGTCTGCTTCGACGTGGCGCAGCCGGGCCACGCTGCCGAGGCGGCCGCCGCGGGAGCGGACCTGTACGCGGCCTCGGCCGTCTATGTAGCGGGGGAGGAGCGCCGGCTCGACCTCCACTTCGGCGCCCGCGCCATGGACAGCAGGTTCTTCGCCCTGCTCGCGAACGCCGGGGGATCCAGTGCGCTGGGTGCCTCGTGTGGCCACAGCGGGGTGTGGGGGCCCGACGGGCACCGGATCGCCTCTGCTGCCGGGACCGGCGCCGAGGTCGTCACGGCGATCCTGTTCCGCTCGGCCCTCGCGCGCTACGCCCGCCCGGCCTGACGCGTTGCCCAAAGCGGCAGCGTACACGGTAACGTTCTATACATGGCAGACGAGAACCGCACGCGCACTTTCGGCACGCTCCTCACGGCAATGGTGACCCCGTTCACTGCCGACGGCGAGGTCGACTACGATGCGGCGGCGTCCCTGGCAGCCAAGCTCGTCGATGACGGCTGCGACGGACTCGTCGTCACCGGCACCACGGGGGAGACCTCGACCCTGACGGACGAGGAGAACCTCGGCATGTTCAAGGCCGTCCTCGAGGCCGTGGGCGGCCGGGCCAAGGTCATCGCGGGGACGGGCACGAACGACACCCGCCACTCGGTGAGCCTCTCGCGCCGGGCCGAGGCCCTCGGCGTCGACGGCCTCCTCCTCGTCACGCCCTACTACAACAAGCCCAGCCAGGCCGGCGTCCAGGCCCACTTCGAGACGGTCGCCTCGGCCACCGAGCTGCCCGTCATGCTCTACGACATCCCCGGCCGGTCGGGCATCCCGATCGCTCCCGAGACGATCCTCCGTCTGGCCGAGCACCCGCGCATCGTCGGCCTCAAGGACGCCAAGGCCGACTTTGCCTCGGTCACGCGCGTGCTCGCCAAGACTGACCTGGCCGTCTATTCGGGCGACGACGGCCTGACCCTCCCGTGGATGGCCGCCGGCGCCCTCGGCGTCGTCTCCGTCACGGCGCACGTCGCCACCAAGCAGTTCCGGTCGCTCGTCGACGCGGCGCTCGCCGGCGACTTCGCAGCCGCCCGCCAGGTCCACTTCGACCTCGACCCGGTGATCCGCGGGATCATGACCCGGGTCCAGGGCGCGGTCGCCGCCAAGCAGGTTCTCAAGTGGCAGGGTGTCCTGCCCAACTCCGTGGTCCGCCTCCCGCTTGTGGAGCCCGGCGACGCGGAGCTCGCCCTCATCCGCAACGATCTCGCCGAAGCCGGAATGGACTTCGGCGCCTAGGAGCAGCCCAGCATGACCCAACGAGCCCTGTCCGTCCTCACCACTCCGCCCCCGCTCCCGTCGGGGACCCTGCGGATCGTCCCGCTCGGCGGGCTCGGTGAGGTCGGGCGGAACATGGCCGTGTTCGAGATCGAGGGCAAGCTCCTCGTCGTCGACTGCGGCGTCCTCTTCCCCGAAGAGACCCAGCCGGGCGTGGACCTGATCCTGCCCGACTTCTCCTACCTCGAGGGCCGCATCCAGGACATCCTTGCCGTCGTGCTAACCCACGGCCACGAGGACCACATCGGTGCCGTCCCGTACCTCCTGCGCCACCGCCGGGACATCCCCCTCGTCGGCTCGCAGCTGACTCTGGCCCTCGTCGAGGCGAAGCTCGCCGAGCACCGTATCACTCCGGTGCTGCGGGTCGTGGAGGAGGGCCAGGTCCTGGACTTCGGCCCGTTCCAGACGGAGTTCGTGGCCGTCAACCACTCGATCCCGGATGCGCTCGCCGTCTTCATCCGCACCGCCGGCGGCACCGTCCTCCACACCGGCGACTTCAAGATGGACCAGCTCCCGCTCGACGGCCGGATCACCGACCTGCGCCACTTCGCCCGCCTGGGCGAGGAGGGCGTGGACCTGTTCATGGCGGACTCGACCAACGCGGACGTCCCGGGCTTCACCACCGCGGAGAAGGAGATCGGCCCCACCCTGGACCGGCTCTTCGGCCAGGCGCGCAAGCGGATCATCGTGGCCAGCTTCTCCTCGCACGTCCACCGCGTCCAGCAGGTGCTCGACGCCGCCCATCAGCATGGCCGCAAGGTCGCCTTCGTGGGCCGGTCGATGGTGCGCAACATGGGGATCGCGGCCAAGCTGGGCTACCTCGACGTGCCGCCGGGCATCCTCGTGGACATGAAGGCCATCGACGACATCCCGGACCACCGCCTCGTGCTGATGTCCACCGGATCCCAGGGCGAGCCCATGGCCGCCCTCTCCCGCATGGCCAACGGCGACCACCGGGTCCAGGTCGGCGAGGGCGACACCGTGATCCTCGCGTCCTCGCTCATCCCGGGCAACGAGAACGCCGTCTTCCGCGTCATCAACGGCCTCCTCAAGCTCGGCGCGAACGTGATCCACAAGGGCATGGCCAAGGTCCACGTCTCCGGCCACGCGGCCGCCGGCGAGCTCCTCTACTGCTACAACATCGTCGAGCCGCTCAACGCGATGCCGGTGCACGGCGAGACCCGCCACCTCATCGCCAACGGCAACCTGGCGCTCGAGACGGGCATGGAGCCGGACAGCGTCATCCTCGCCGACAACGGAACCGTGGTCGACCTCAAGGGCGGTGCGGCGAAGATCGTCGGGCAGGTCGAGGTCGGCTTCGTCTACGTCGACGGCAGCAGCGTCGGGGAGATCACCGACGTCGACCTCAAGGACCGTAGGATCCTCGGCGAGGAGGGCTTCATCTCCGTCATCACCGTGGTGAACCGTTCGACGGGCAAGGTCGTGACCGGCCCCGAGATCCACGCCCGCGGCGTGGCCGAGGACGACGCCGTGTTCGACGACATCATCCCCAAGATCAATGCGGCCCTCGAGGAGGCGATCCTCGCGAAGCCGGACCACACGGCCCACCAGCTCCAGCAGGTGATCCGGCGGGTCATCGGGACCTGGGTGAGCCGCAAGCTCCGGCGCAAGCCCATGATCATCCCGGTGGTCCTGGAGGCCTGACGGCACCGCCTGGCGGACCTCGCGCAGGCCGCCGCTCCCGTGGAAATCCGCGGGAGCGGCGGCCTTTCGCGGTAGCGTGGCGAGTATGGCGACTCGTACCTCCTCCACGCCAAAGGCCGGCACCTCCAAGACCAGACCCACCCGGACCTCCGCGCCCGCGGCCCGCGGCCGGTCGGGCGCAGGCGCGTCCCGGGCCAAGGCGTCCGGCAAGGGGAGCTCGTCGTCGCGCGGCGTGACCGCGACCGACGCGGGCCAGCCGTGGCCGGCGCGCCTCATCGGCGGAACCTGGGGCGCCCTCGCGCACACCGTCGGCGGCGGGGTCCGGCGCATCGGCACCGATGTCAGCGACCTCGATCCCGAGGAGCGCCGCGACGGCGCCGCGCTGTTCAACCTCGTCTTGGCCGTCTTCATCGCGACCTTCGCGTGGTGGGGCTGGAAGGGCTGGTTCCCGGACGCCGTCTACGCGGTCGTCAACGGAACGTTCGGCTGGGTCTCGCTCCTGCTGCCCCTCATGCTCGGCGTCTGCGCCTTCCGGCTCTTCCGCAAGCCCGCCGACCACCGCGGCAACAACCGGGTCGGCATCGGATTCCTGGTGATGACGTTCGCGGCCACGGGCATCGCCGACGTCCTGGGCGGCCTGCCCTCCGCCGCCGCGGGCTTCGACGGCCTCCGCGCCGCCGGCGGCATGCTCGGCTTCCTGGCGGCGTCCCTCCTGGCGGCCGTCCATCCCGCCATCCCGGTCATCGTCTACTCCGCGCTCGCGTTCATCTCGGTCCTGATCGTCACGGCGACCCCCTTCGCTGCAATTCCGCGCCGGGTCCGGGGCGCGTGGGACCACCTCATGGGCCTGGACCTGACTCCCGAGGAGCAGGACGCCCACGACCGCAGCTACCTGTACGACTCCGAGCGCCGCGCCCAGGAGGCCGCGCGGGAGCGCCGCACGAAGAAGCGCCGCATGTTCGGCAAGGACCTCGAGGAGGAGCAGGGTTCCGGAGACGGCTTCGCGGGCGATGAGCCCTACGAGCGCGCGGTCGTCGACGACCCCGACGCGACCGCGGCCATGGCCGCCCCGCCGGCCGGGCGGTCCCAGGCAGAGGCGGCGATCCAGAAGATCCGCGCCGCCCAGGGCCGCGGCAACGAGCAGGCCGGGGACGGCAAGCCGGTGGAGGGTGCCACGGAGGCCATCCCCACGGTCGGGATGCCGGCACCCAGCACCGCCCCGGCCGTCCAGGTGCCCTCCACGCCGGTGGCCCCCACGCCGCCGCCCACGCCCATTCCCCAGCGCACCGAGCAGCTGCAGCTCTCGGGAGACGTCGCGTACACGCTGCCGTCCTCCGACTTCCTCGTGCAGGGGTCGGCGCCGAAGGAGCGGACCGAGGCGAACGACGCCGTCGTCGCGGCGCTGACCAGCACCCTCACCCAGTTCAACGTGGACGCCGAGGTCACCGGCTTCTCCCGCGGCCCCACCGTGACCCGCTACGAGATCGAGCTCGCACCGGGCACCAAGGTGGAGAAGGTCACGGCCCTGTCGAAGAACATCGCCTACGCCGTGGCGAGCTCCGACGTGCGCATCCTCAGCCCAATTCCGGGCAAGAGCGCCATCGGCATCGAGATCCCGAACACCGACCGCGAGACGGTCTCGCTCGGAGACGTCCTGCGCAGCCAGAACGCGCGCCGCACCGACCATCCGATGGTGATGGGCGTGGGCAAGGACGTCGAGGGCGGGTTCGTCGTCGCGAACCTCGCCAAGATGCCGCACCTCCTCGTCGCCGGCGCGACCGGCGCGGGCAAGTCCTCGTTCGTGAACTCGATGATCACCTCCATCCTCATGCGCTCGACCCCGGACGAGGTGCGCATGGTGATGGTCGACCCCAAGCGCGTGGAGCTCACGGCCTACGAGGGCGTCCCGCATCTCATCACCCCGATCATCACCAACCCCAAGAAGGCCGCCGAGGCCCTCCAGTGGGTGGTCCGCGAGATGGACGCCCGCTACGACGACCTGGCCAACTACGGGTTCAAGCACATCGACGACTTCAACAAGGCGGTCCGTGCCGGCAAGGTCGTCCCGCCGCCGGGATCCGAGCGGAAGATCCGCGCCTACCCCTACCTGCTCGTCATCGTCGACGAGCTCGCGGACCTCATGATGGTCGCGCCCCGGGACGTCGAGGACTCGATCGTGCGCATCACCCAGCTCGCGCGCGCCGCCGGCATCCACCTCGTCCTGGCGACCCAGCGGCCCTCGGTCGACGTCGTCACCGGCCTCATCAAGGCCAACGTGCCCTCGCGCATGGCGTTCGCGACCTCTTCGGTCACCGACTCCCGCGTGGTCCTCGACCAGCCCGGCGCCGAGAAGCTGATCGGCCAGGGCGATGCGCTCTTCCTGCCGATGGGCGCCTCGAAGCCCATGCGCGTGCAGGGCGCCTGGGTCTCCGAGTCGGAGATCCACAAGGTCGTCGAGCACGTGAAGGGCCAGCTCCAGGTCACCTACCGCAACGATGTCGCGGCGGAGCCGGAGAAGAAGCAGATCGACGAGGAGATCGGAGACGACCTCGAGGTGCTCCTGCAGGCCACCGAGCTCGTGGTCACGACCCAGTTCGGATCGACGTCGATGCTCCAGCGCAAGCTGCGGGTCGGGTTCGCGAAGGCGGGCCGGCTCATGGACCTGCTCGAGAGCCGTGGCGTGGTGGGGCCGTCCGAGGGCTCCAAGGCCCGTGACGTGCTCGTCAAGCCGGACGACCTGCCGGCGGTCCTCGCCGCGCTGCGCGGCCAGGACGCGCCGTCGTCGTCGGGGAGTGCCGCCGACGAGGCCCTCGCTGACAACGCGAGCGCCAACCACCATCTGGGTCAGTACGAGAACGACTCGCCCTACGCGGAGGACGTCGTGGCCAGGGACCTCGACTCGCGGCCCCAGGCCGTCGACTACCACGACGGGGACGACGACGAGGGCGGCGAAGACGCGTGGTCGCTGACCGGGCGCTAGGCTGAGACGGTGACCTCCTCGCCGTCGGCGTCCCCTTCCCAGCTCTGGAACCTCCCGAACATCCTCACGATGGCGCGGATCGTCCTCGTGCCGTTCTTCATCTGGTCGCTGCTGGCCGACGGCACGGCGCACGGTCCGCTGCGCTGGGTGGCCTTCGGCCTGTTCGCCGTCGCGATCTACACCGACCAGCTCGACGGCTCGATCGCCCGCAGGCGCAACCTCATCACCGACTTCGGCAAGATCGCGGACCCCATCGCGGACAAGCTCCTGACCGGGGCTGCGCTCGTGCTGCTCTCGGTGCTCGCCGAGCTGCCGTGGTGGATCACGGCCCTGATCCTCGTGCGCGAGTGGGGCATCACGGCCCTGCGCTTCGTCGTGATCCGCTATGGCGTCATGCCCGCCTCGCGCGGCGGCAAGCTCAAGACCGTGCTCCAGACCGTGGCGATCCTGCTCTACCTGTTCCCGCTGACCCCCGGCCTCGCCGTGCTCTCCGCCATCGCCTTCTGGGTGATGGTCCTCGCCCTCGCCGTGACCGTGGTCACCGGCGCCGACTACGTCCTCAAGGCCGTGCGCCTGCGGGCGGCGGCGCAGAAGGGCGAGTGAGCCGGTGCCCGGTGACCGAGCCAGGCCCGTGACGGCACGCGAGGTGGTCGAGGCCTTCGTTGCCCGCGGGGCCACGGCCGCGACCGCCGAGTCGCTCACCGCGGGGCTCGTCGCGGCCGCCCTGGCGGATGTTCCCGGCGCCTCCGCGATGCTGCGGGGCGGTGTCGTGAGCTACGCGAGCGAGGTGAAGGCAGCAGTGCTCGGCGTCTCGGCGGAACTGCTCGCACGGGCCGGGTCCGTGGACGCAGAGGTCGCCCGCCAGATGGCCGACGGGGCCAGGCGGGTCTGCGGCGCGGACTACGGCGTCGCGACCACGGGCGCCGCGGGCCCCGAGCCGCACGACGGCAAGCCCGTCGGCACCGTGTTCGTCGGCGTCTCCGGCCCGGCGGGCTCCGCTGTGCACGCCTACGCGTTCGACGGCGACCGGGCCGCGATCCGCCGCGCCGCGACCGAGGCGGCCCTCGCCGCCCTCCTCGCTGCGCTCGGGAGCGCCGCCCCAGCACCCGGCGCAGAAACTGGGAGCGAGCTGTGAATTGGTTCGGTGTGGCGCGCGGCGGGGAACAATGCAGACGTGTCCAGAGTTGTGGATAGTGTCGTCAAGCGATGGCGGCACCACTAGGATGAGTCACACACGGAGCCCCGAGCGTCGGGGAGCCCGAGCCAAGGAGCGCATCGATACACATGGTTAAGCAGCCCGTATCCGTCAACGGCGTAGTGCGCTGGCGTGATGTGGGATTGGCCGACATCGGTAAGCAGGAACAGAAGGAGCGCAAGATGGTTGTTCTGCGTCATGAGATTGGAGACGTCCTGCGCGACGTCCGCCAGCGCCAGGGCCGCACGCTCCGTGAAGTCTCGCACAACGCGCGTGTATCGCTCGGGTACCTGAGCGAGGTGGAGCGCGGCCAGAAGGAAGCGTCCTCCGAGCTGCTGTCGTCGATCTGCTCCGCACTGGACGTCCCGCTCTCGGTCATGCTGCGCGAGGTCAGCGACCGGGTCGCCGTCGCAGAGGGCATCACCATTCCGGACACGGTGCCCCAGGAGTTCGCCCAGCGGTACGGGCGAGACATGAACACGGATTTCGACGCCGAGCTGACCCAGGTCAGCTGACGTCATCAGCAGGGGAGGGCCGGGCGCCGAGCGCCCGGCCCTCCGTCATGCCCGGGAGGCGATGCGGCCGGACGCCGGGCCGCAGTCCCGCTCAGGCCCGCGGTGCCAGGTCCTCGTTGAGCCGGTGCAGGTAGCGGGCGAGCTCGGCCAGCTCGCGCGTGTCCCACGAGGCGAGGCGCTCTGCGAAGTACTCGTGCCTGCGCGCCCTCAGGTCTTCGACATGGCTGCGGCCGGCCGGGGTCAGGGCCACGTGCTGTGCGCGGCGGTCGTGGGGGTCGGCCTCCTTGGCCACGAGCCCGATCTCCTCGAGGAGGGCGATCTGGCGGCTCACGGTGGGCTTGCCCACGCCGACGGTCGCGGCGAGGTCCGTCACCCGCCGCGGCCCCTCGCCGAAGAGGATCGTCAGCAGCCCGTAGGCTGCCGGGTCGAGCTCGGGATGCAGGTCCTTCGACAGGCCGAGGGACGCGGCGCGCCCGCGCCTCCAGAACAGGCCGAGCTGCTGCTCGACGTCGACCAGGGCGGCGTCGAACCCGGCGGAGGCAGGCGGAGAAGGCATGCCACCATCTTAGGTGCGCCGGTGCGGGCGGCGCGTGGCCGCCACAGCGGCGGAGAGGAGAATGGACTAGTGAGGAACAGCGATTTCTGGCGGCTCATGGAAGACGAATTCGGCAGCGGGTACGCCCATGTCCTGGCTTCGTCCGCCGTGCTCGCCGCCGTCGGAGGCCGCACGGCCGAGGAGGCGCTCAAGGCCGGCGTGCACCCCCGCACCGTGTGGCTCGCCGTCTGTGACCTGCAGGATGTGCCCGACGAGCGCCGCCTCGGGAAGGACCGCCCGCTCAAGGACTGACGCGCGGGATCTGCGACACGCCGGGGCCGGATTCGAAGATGTGTTCGGGAGAGGGGTAATGTCCTCCACAGAGGATTCCACGCGCGGCAGCGCGCCGAGATGTGCACATAGCGGGGTCGACGCGTTCGACTGTCGGTGGGCATCGGTAGCGTGAGCGGCATGGAAGAGCGGCGGGCAGGACAGGGCGCTGCCGCGAACGACCAGACCCGGAGGTAGACATGGCAGCAGGAACGCCAGAGCGCCAGAAGGCACTCGAGGCAGCGCTCGCGCAGATCGACAAGCAGTTTGGCAAGGGATCGATCATGCGCCTCGGGGATGACACGCGCGCCCCGATCGAGGTCATCCCGACCGGGTCGATTGCGCTCGACGTCGCTCTCGGGATCGGCGGCCTTCCGCGTGGACGCGTCGTCGAGATCTACGGCCCGGAGTCCTCGGGCAAGACGACGGTCGCGCTCCACGCCGTCGCCAACGCACAGCGGAACGGAGGCATCGCGGCGTTCATCGACGCCGAGCATGCCCTGGATCCCGAGTACGCGGCCAAGCTCGGCGTCGACACCGACGCCCTGCTCGTCTCGCAGCCGGACACCGGCGAGCAGGCGCTCGAGATCATGGACATGCTGGTCGGCTCGGGCTCGCTCGACATCATCGTCATCGACTCCGTGGCCGCGCTCGTGCCGCGCGCGGAGATCGAGGGCGAGATGGGCGACAGCCACGTCGGACTCCAGGCCCGCCTCATGAGCCAGGCGCTGCGCAAGGTCACCGGCCGCCTCAACCAGACCAAGACCACCGCGATCTTCATCAACCAGCTCCGCGAGAAGATCGGCGTGTTCTTCGGGTCCCCCGAGACGACCACGGGTGGAAAGGCGCTCAAGTTCTACGCGTCCGTCCGCATCGACGTGCGCCGGATCCAGACCCTCAAGGAGGGCGCCGACTCGGTGGGCAACCGTACCAAGGCCAAGATCGTCAAGAACAAGATGGCTCCGCCCTTCAAGCAGGCCGAATTCGACATCATCTACGGCCAGGGCATCTCCCGCGAGGGCGGCATCATCGACATGGGCGTCGAGCACGGCATCATCAAGAAGTCCGGCTCCTGGTTCACCTACGACGGCGACCAGCTCGGCCAGGGCATGGAGAACTCCCGTCGGTTCCTGCGTGACAACCCCGAACTTGCCGCGGAGCTCGAGCGGCTCATCAAGGAGAAGCTCGGCGTCGGCGTGAAGCCGGAGTCGGGCGAGGAGCAGCCGCGCCTGAAGGCTGTCGACGGGGAGTAGGCGCATGGCGGCCCGCAGCGGACGTCCCGTGCCCCCGCAGGCGGAGCAGGATCCCGAGCCCGACCCCGAGTCGGTGGCCCGGGCCATCCTGCTCCGCCAGCTGACCCTCGGCCCGCGCAGCCGGCAGCAGCTCGAACGGAAGCTGCGCGACCGCAATGTGCCGGACGCCCTCGCCTCGAGGCTCCTGGACCGCTTCGAAGAGGTGGGCCTGGTTGACGACGCGGAGTTCGCCCGCCTCTGGGTGCGCAGCCGCGGCGAGACGAAGTCCCTCGGCAGGGCGGCCCTCCGGCGCGAGCTCGGGGAGAAGGGGATCACGGGCGACACGGCCGAGGAGGCGCTCGATGAGCTCTCGCCCGAGGCTGAGGAGGAAGCAGCGCGTCGGCTGCTCGCGCGCCGCGTCCGGCCGTTCGACCGCGACGATCCTGCGGCACGGGACAAGGAGCTGAGGCGGCTGGTGGCGATGCTCGCCCGCAAGGGACACGCCCCCGGTGCGGCCTTCCGGATCGCCGCGGAGGCCCTCGACAGCCTGGGACACGGGGAAGACTGAGGCCCCTGCACCCACGGTTGCGAGGGGCGGCCGCGGCGCCCAGGAGGGCGGCGGCGTGTCTGTGTGGTTCCTGAGAATCCTGTGACTAGAGTGACAAATGGGATTACTGCGGTATCGTCTGACGGGTGCGATCTGAACGAGGTGTCCTCGCGGGCGGCCGCGCCGGCGCAGCCCGCGCTGCGCTCGTCCTAGCGCTCTGCCTGGCCTCCGTCGTGCCGGCAGCAGCCCCGAGTGCGACGGCGGATGACAACACGCCCCCGTCGGGCTATCCGACGTGGGCCGACGTCCAGGCTGCCAAGGCGAACGTCGATTCCGCGAAGGCGGAGAGCGACCGGATCGCGTCCCTGCTGACCACTGTGGAATCCAGCGCCGCCGATGCCTCGGCCAAGGCCGTGGCCGCCGGTGCCGCGTACGCGAGGGCCGCGCAGGCCGTCAAGGACCAGGAGCAGGTGGTCGCCGCCCTCGAGCAGGAAGCGGCCAAGAGGGCGTCGGAGCGGGACGCTGCCCAGCGGACCGCCGGCCAGTTCGCCGCCGATTCCTACATGGGCGGCTCACCGAGCGACCCCATCCAGACCCTCTCCGTGCTGGGGCAGCAGGACGGCATCGGCCGGCTCCAGACCCTCCAGGTGCTCGGCGACCAGGAAGCACAGGCTGTCACGGACTACCGGGTGGCGGCCAACGCGGCGACCGCCGCCGAGGACAAGTCGCGGGCGGCCAAGGATGCCCTGGCCGACCTCGCCGCCACCGCGGCCCAGCAGCTCAGCGCCGCCCAGGACGCCCAGAAGCAGGCCGAGGACGCGGTCGCCCAGACGCAGCAGCACGAGGACACGCTGGTCGCGCAGCTGGCGGACCTGAAGGGGACCTCTGCGAACGTCGAACGCGGCTACCGGGAGGGCCAGGCGGCGCAGGCCGCCTACGAGGCCGCCCAGGAGGCCAAGCGGCGCGCCGCCGAACAGGCGGCCCTCGAGGCCCAGCGCCGGGCCGCGGCCCAGGCCGCCGCGGAGCGGGCGCAGCAGCAGGCCCAGCTCGCAGCCCAGCAGCAGGCCCAGCAGCAGGCCGTCGCACAGCAGAACGCCGCCGCCGTCCAGCAGCCGGCCGCGGCCCCCGCACCGGTGGTCGTCCCCCCGCCGCCCCCGCCGGTCGTGAGCCCGGGCGTGGGCGTCACGGATGACCCGGCAGGTGCGCAGGCCTATGCGTCCGGCCAGCTCGGCGGGTACGGCTGGGGAGGCGGCGAGTACGGGTGCCTCGTCAACCTCTGGAACAAGGAGTCCAGCTGGATGACGGACGCGACCAACCCCTCGAGCGGCGCCTACGGCATCGCGCAGGCCCTCCCGCCGTCCAAGTACTCCACCGCGGGCAGCGACTGGCTCACCAACTACCGCACCCAGATCACGTGGGGGCTCGGGTACATCCGGGACCGCTACGGCTCGCCGTGCGGCGCATGGGCCCACGAAGTGGCCAACAACTGGTACTGACCCCTGCCCAGCGTCCGCTCGCCGCGGGCGCTGGGCCGCCGGGCCGCTGCCGGTACGCTTGATGGGTGAGTTCCACCTTGCCCGCCCCGATCGCCGAGCCCGCCACGACCTCTGCGCCGCGCTCCTACGAGGTGCGCACCTTCGGCTGCCAGATGAACGTCCACGACTCCGAGCGGATGTCCGGCCTCCTCGAAGCAGCCGGCTACGTGAAGGCGCCCGAGGGCGCCGAGCCTGACGTGGTCGTCTTCAATACCTGCGCCGTCCGGGAGAACGCGGACAACCGGCTCTATGGGCACCTCGGTCAGCTGCGCCCGGTCAAGGAGCGGCACCCCGGCATGCAGATCGCCGTCGGCGGCTGCCTTGCCCAGAAGGACCGGGACACGATCCTCGCGAAGGCCCCCTGGGTGGACGCGGTCTTCGGCACCCACAACGTGGGGGCGCTTCCGGCGCTGCTCGAGCGCGCGCGCCACAACGACGAGGCGCAGCTGGAGATCCTCGAATCGCTCGAGGTGTTCCCCTCGACCCTGCCCACCAAGCGGGACTCCGTCTACAGCGGCTGGGTCTCCATCTCGGTCGGCTGCAACAACACCTGCACCTTCTGCATCGTCCCGAGCCTGCGCGGCAAGGAGCGCGACCGCCGGCCCGGCGAGATCCTCGCCGAGGTCCAGGCCCTCGTGGACGACGGCGCGATCGAGGTCACCCTGCTGGGCCAGAACGTCAACTCCTACGGCGTCGAATTCGGCGACCGGCTCGCCTTCGGCAAGCTCCTGCGCGCCTGCGGGCAGATCGAGGGCCTCGAGCGGGTGCGCTTCACGAGCCCCCACCCGGCGGCGTTCACTGACGACGTCATCGACGCGATGGCCGAGACGCCCAACGTCATGCCGCAGCTGCACATGCCGCTCCAGTCGGGCTCCGACCGGATCCTGCGCGAGATGCGCCGCTCGTACCGCAGCGCGAAGTTCCTCGGCATCCTCGACCGCGTCCGCGAGCGGATCCCGCACGCGGCGATCACCACCGACATCATCGTCGGCTTCCCGGGCGAGACCGAGGAGGACTTCCAGGCCACCCTCGACGTCGTGGAGCGCTCCCGGTTCTCGAGCGCCTTCACGTTCCAGTACTCCCAGCGCCCCGGCACGCCGGCCGCGACCATGGCGGAGCAGCTGCCCAAGGCCGTGGTCCAGGAGCGCTACGAGAGGCTCATCGCCCTCCAGGACAGGATCGCCGCCGAGGAGAACGCCGCCCAGGTGGGCCGCACCCTCGAGGTGATGGCGACGGCGCAGGCCGGCCGCAAGGCGGGGGAGACCCACCGCCTCTCCGGGCGCGCACGGGACAACCGCCTCGTGCACTTCTCCGTCCCCGAGGGCGCCCAGGCCCCCCGGCCGGGCGACCTCGTCACCGTGACCGTGACCGAGGCAGCCGCGTTCCACCTCATCGCGGACCCCGCCGACCCGGCCGACTACTCGCTGCGCCGCTCGCGCGCCGGAGACGCGTGGGACCGCTCCCAGGCCGACTCCTGCGGGGTGCCTGCGCCGGGCGCCGGGTCCACGGGCCGCGGGGTGAGCCTGGGAATGCCCGCGCTGCCCGTCCGCGGCGCATAGCCCCGGTGGGACAGGCAGCGCCGAGCGGGCGGCCGGGTTGCGCGGACGACGCCGGCCGCCCACCCGCCGTCGTGCCGGCGCCTCAGGCTCCCCCCGCCGCCGGCTCCGTCCCCGCCGCGCCGCCGGTCATCGCGGTGGTGGGTCCGACCGGGTCCGGGAAGTCGGACCTCGCGGTGGACCTCGCGCTCGCCCTGGACGGCGAGGTCGTCAACGCCGATGCGCTGCAGTTCTACCGCGGCATGGACATCGGCACCGCCAAGGCCACACTTGAGGAGCGCCGCGGCGTCCCGCACCACCTCCTCGACGTGCTCGAGGTGACCGAGGAGGCCTCGGTCTCCCGCTTCCAGGGGTGGGCGCGGGCGGCGATCGCGGACATCCACGCCCGCGGCCGGCGCGCGATCCTCGTGGGCGGCTCGGGCCTCTACGTCCGCGCCGCGCTCGACGTCCTCGAGTTCCCGGGCACCGACCCGGCGGTCCGCGCCCGCCTCGAGGCCGAGGCGGCCGAGCGCGGCCTCGGGCCGCTGCGCGAGCGCCTGCGCCGTGTCGACCCCGTCTCCGCAGGCCGGCTGGGGGACGCGCGGCGGGTCATCCGCGCCCTCGAGGTGCACGAGCTCACGGGACGGCCGTTCAGCTCCTTCATGCCCGAGCGCCAGTACGCGGCTCCCGCCGTCCAGATCGGCCTCGACCTCGACCGGGCCGAGCTGCATCGGCGCCTCGCCGCCCGCGTCCACCGCATGGTCGACGCCGGCCTGCCCGCCGAGGTCGCCCGGCTCGCCGCCGCGGGGCTGCGCGACGGACGCACCGCGTCGCGGGCACTGGGCTACGGCCAGTTCCTTGCGGTCCTGGACGGGACGTCCACCACGGAGCAGGCCACGGAGGAGACGATCGTCGCGACGAGGCAGTTCGCGCGCCGGCAGCTCACCTGGTTCCGCGCAGACCCGCGCGTGCACTGGCTGGACGCGCAGGCCCCGGACCTGATCGAGCAGGCGCTCGCCGTGGTCCGGGAGGCCGACTCCTCATCGGTGGCGGCTTCACCGCCCCAACCCGAGGCCCGCGGCGCGGCCCGGTAGGCTTGAGGGCATGACCGTTCCGACGACCTCGGTACCCCACGTCCTCGCAGCCCTGGCGGGCCTGCCCTTCGCCAAGGGGCACGGCACCGGCAATGACTTCGTGCTCGTCGCCGACCCCGACGGAGCACTGCACCTCGGCGAGGCAGAGGCCGCGGCGCTCTGCGACCGGCACCAGGGCCTCGGCGCCGATGGCCTCATCCGCGCCATCCGCTCGCGCCGCCTCCCCGAAGGCGAGGCCGTCCTTGCCGAGGAGCCTGGCGCGGAATGGTTCATGGACTACCGCAATGCGGACGGGTCCCTCTCGGAGATGTGCGGCAACGGCGTGCGGGTCTTCGTCGCCTTCCTGCTCGATGCCGGCCTCGTCGAGCTCGCGCCCGGCGAGGTGCTGCCCATCGGCACGCGGGCCGGGGTGAAGCGGGTCGAGCGGCGCGAGGACGGCTTCGCGGTGGACATGGGCCCCTGGACGTTCATCCACCCGGAGCACGCCGCCGCCGAGGCGAGCGATGCGACCGTCACCGCCGTCGGCCTCGACGTCGCCCGGCCCGGGCTGAGCGTGAGCATGGGCAATCCGCACACCGTGGTGGCACTCGCCGAACCGAGCGAGCTCGCAGGACTCGGCCTCTACACGGCCCCGCTCGTCGACCCCATGCCGCCGCACGGGACGAACGTCGAGTTCGTCGTGCCCTCGGACCCGCTCGTGGCCGCCGGCGTGGGCAGCATCACCATGCGCGTGCACGAGCGCGGAGTCGGCGAGACCCAGTCCTGCGGGACCGGCGCCTGCGCGGCCGCGGTCGCGATCCGGTACTGGGCCGGGGCCGGTGCCCCAGACCGGTGGGCCGTCGGCGTCCCCGGCGGCACGGTGGGGGTCTCCTTCGTGCCGGGCCCCGACGGCCGCGAGCACGTCGAGCTCTCGGGCCCCGCGGTCATCGTGGCGCACGGAACCCTCGGCTGAGCCCAGCGCTCAGCCGGCACCCGTCCCGTCCGCCGGCGGGTAGGTGATCCGCCCGTCCGCGTCGACGCGGGCGAAGGGCGTGAGCTGCGCGCGCTCCTGGGAGGTGGGCGAGATGAGGTGCACCACCTCGACGCCGGCCACGAGGAGAGCGTCGGTGATGAGCCTGCGGTGGCAGCGCCACGGCACCGCCTCGCTGCACATGATGGCGGGGACGCCCTCCTCGGCCAGTCCGACGAGTTCGGTGAGCCCCTCGTGGAAGTCGCTGCCGGCCATGTAGTCGGCATAGTCGCGGAAGCCCTTCACCCGCCACCCGCCGTTCGGAGTGGGCGTGCCCGCAGGCGTGTGCCGGCGGCCGCCCAGGGCCGGCAGCCACCGGTAGCCGAGCCCCGTGGGGAGCCCCTCGCGGAGGGCGTCCTGGTTCCACTGGGGATGCTTCCTCGACGCCGGGAACGAGCGCACGTCCACCAGCTCCGTCACCCGTGGGGGCGCAGCATCGCCACGAGCTCGGAGAGCTGGCGGGTCGAGTGGCCGATGGTGAAGACCTTCGTCATGGGCCGGACCCCTAGCGGCGGCGGGTGAGGCGCAGCACGCGGAAGCCCTTCGACGTGGCCGGCCGCGCGACGTCGTACGCGTCACCGAGCTCCTCGGCGAGCCACCGCGCGAGCGAGTCCGCCCCGAGGTTCTTCTGCACCACGAGCCACGCCTCGCCGCCCACCTCGAGCCGCGGCAGCCAGGTGAGCAGCAGCTCGTGCAGCGCGGCCTTGCCGATGCGGATGGGCGGGTTGGACCAGATGGTCGAGAAGCGGATGTCGGGGTCGACGTCGCCGGGGAGCTCGGCCGCCACATTGGCGAGCCCGAGCAGGCTGGCATTCTCGGCGGTGAGGGACAGGCTGCGTGTGTTGACGTCGACCGCGTGGACGCGGGCCGCGGGGGAGCGCAGGGCCAGGGTGAGCGCGATCGGCCCCCAGCCGCAGCCGATGTCGAGCAGGTGGCCCTCGGGGGCCGGGTCGGGCGCCTCGGCCAGGAGCACCGCGGTGCCCTTGTCGATGCCGTCCGGGCTGAAGATGCCGGCCGAGGTCCGCAGCGTCACCTCGCGCCCCTCGAGGACCACGGCGAGCGGCCGGCGCACGTCCGGGATGTCGGGGTCGGCGTTGAAGTAGTGTGCCTGGTCCATGGGAATCGAGCCTAGTGCGAATCCGACGGGGGCGTGAGCCGCGCACGGGCAGTGCCCCGCGGGCGGCCCCCAGCATCCGGTATACTTGATTCATGCGCCTGTTCAAGTGACCCGATGACACCTCCCGCTGCCCTCCCCTGAGGTGCGCAGCCGGGGTTTCCGGGCCTTCCCCGAGCCGATGGACCATTCCGGCCGGACCACGAACAGAGACCACCAAGGAGCACCGTGCTACCCGAGCACCCTCTGGGCGCTTTTCCACAGCCCACCCCGCCTCGCAGTGGCGCCGCCGCGCGCCCGCACTATTCTGGAACTGCATCCTCGAAGGAGACCATGACCGACGAACAGCACACCACGGGATCGTCCCGTGCGGCAGGGGGCAGCGACGCGCCCCAGGACCTCAGCCCGGCCGACATCCAGGCGGTGATCGACAGGATCCTCGCGAAGGAGGAGGCTGCGACCGCCAAGGGCTCCCGGGCCGACCAGCGCTCGGAGCGCCCCCGGGGCGCGCTCGGCGACGGCCGTGCGCTGGCCATCACCGACGTCGAGACTGAGCACGGAGACTACGACGGCGACCAGCAGGACCTCGCCGAGCGGCGCGCCCTGCGTCGCGTGGCGGGCCTGTCCACCGAGCTCGAGGACATCACCGAGGTCGAGTACCGGCAGCTGCGCCTCGAGCGCGTCGTGCTCGCCGGCCTCTGGTCCGAGGGCACGCTCGAGGACGCGGAGAACTCCCTTCGCGAGCTCGCCGCGCTGGCCGAGACCGCGGGGTCCGAGGTGCTCGACGGCGTGGTCCAGCGCCGCCAGAAGCCGGACGCGGGGACCTTCCTCGGTTCGGGCAAGGCGCTCGAGCTGCGCGACATCGTCGCGGCGACCGGGGCCGACACCGTGGTCGTGGACTCGGAGCTCTCCCCGTCCCAGCGCCGCGGGCTGGAGGACATCGTCAAGGTCAAGGTCATCGACCGGACCGCGCTCATCCTCGACATCTTCGCCCAGCACGCGAAGAGCCGCGAGGGCAAGGCCCAGGTCGAGCTGGCCCAGCTCGAATACCTGCTCCCGCGCCTGCGCGGCTGGGGCGAGTCGATGTCCCGGCAGGCCGGCGGCCGCGTCGGCGCCGCGGGCGGCGGCATCGGCTCCCGCGGCCCCGGCGAGACCAAGATCGAGCTCGACCGGCGGCGCATCCGCACCCGCATGGCCAAGCTGCGCCGCGAGATCGCCGGCATGAAGCCGGCCCGCGAGACCAAGCGGGCCAACCGCAAGCGCAACGAGGTCCCCTCGGTCGCGATCGCCGGCTACACCAACGCCGGCAAGTCCTCGCTGCTCAACCGCCTCACGGACGCGGGCGTGCTCGTGCAGAACGCGCTGTTCGCGACCCTCGACCCGACCGTGCGCCGGGCCGAGACTCCGGACGGCCTGCCGTACACGCTCGCGGACACCGTCGGGTTCGTCCGCTCGCTGCCCACGCAGCTCGTGGAGGCTTTCCGCTCGACCCTCGAGGAGGTCGCGGACGCCGACCTGATCCTGCACGTGGTGGACGCGTCGCATCCGGATCCCGAGGGCCAGATCGCCGCCGTGCGCGCCGTCCTCGCCGACGTCGACGCCCGGAAGGTCCCCGAGATCATCGTCCTGAACAAGGCCGATGCGGCGGACCCGTTCGTCCTCGAGCGGCTCCGCCAGCGCGAGCCCCGCCACGTCGTGGTCTCGGCCCGGACGGGGCAGGGCATCGCGGAGCTCAAGGAGGCCATCAGCGACGCGATCCCGCGCCCCGACGTGGCCCTGACGATCCTCGTGCCCTACAGCCGCGGCGACATCCTCAACCGGCTGCACACCTCGAGCGCGGAGATCCGCTCGCTCGAGCACGTCGAGTCGGGCACGCGCGTCGAGGTCGTGGTCCGGGAGGAGTTCGCGGCGGAGCTGGAGCCGTTCGTCGTCCATGACTGATCCCCACCGCACCCCAGCGCACGACGGCGGGGGCGCGCCCGCCGTCGTGCGCCCACCGTCCGCCGGCGCGGCAGACGAGCGCGAGGCGCTCGGCCTCCTGGACGCGGCGGTCGCCGCGATGGGCGGCCAGCAGCGCGACGGCCAGCACGAGATGGCCAGGCAGGTCGCCCGGGCGATCGCCGACGGCCAGCACCTCCTTGTCCAGGCCGGCACCGGCACCGGCAAGTCGCTCGCGTACCTCGTGCCGCTCATCGCGCATGCGCAGGCGAGCGACCGCCCGGCAGTGGTGGCCACCGCGACGCTCGCGCTCCAGGCGCAGATCGTGGGCCGCGACCTGCCGCGCCTGCTCGAGGCGGTCACGCCCCACCTGGACCGGCCGGTGGACGTGGCCCTGGTCAAGGGCCGCTCCAACTACCTGTGCCGGCACAAGCTCGAGGGCGGGTTCCCGACCGACGAGCCGGCCGAGGGCCAGCTGTTCTCCCTCGGCGAGGACGCGGTGCCCCACCCGGGCGCCGGGCCCACGAGCCAGCTCGGCCGCGAGGTGCAGCGGCTGCGCGAGTGGTCCGAGGAGACCGAGACCGGGGACCGCGACGACCTCGTCCCCGGCGTCACCGACCGTGCATGGCGGCAGGTCTCCGTGACCGCCCTTGAGTGCCTCGGCGCGCAGAAGTGCCCCTTCGCCGCCGAATGCTTCAGCGAGCTCGCCCGCCAGCGCGGGGCCGAGGCCGACATCGTCGTGACCAACCACGCGATGCTCGCCATCAACGCCTTCGAGGGCCTCAATGTCCTCCCGGAATATGACGTGGTGGTCGTCGACGAGGCCCACGAGCTCGCCGACCGGGTGACCGGCGCCGTGAGCGCCCAGCTCTCCGGGCAGATGATTCAGGCGGCCGCCTCGAGCGCGCGCCGGCACTGCGCCATCTCGGTCGAGGCGCTCCAGGGCGCCGCCACCGCCCTGGAGCTCTCGCTCACCTCCGCACCTACCGGCCTCCTGGCGCGCGGCCTGAACGAGGAGCAGGCCCAGAACGTCGCGCTCGTCCGGGACGCGTGCCGCGTGGCCCTCTCCGACTCGAAGCCTGGGGAGTCGCAGTCGGCCGACGGCGCCCGGCAGGTCGCCCGGTCGCGGCTCATGGCCGTCCTGGAGGTCTGCGAGCGGCTCCTCGATGCCGAGGCCAACCGTGAAGTCGTCTGGGTCACCCGCCTGGGCGCCCCGGACCCCGTCACGGGCTACTCCGCGCCGGACGACGACGCACCGGCCATGCTCCACATCGCGCCGCTGAGCATCGGCGGCAGGCTCCGCGACGGGCTCTTCGACGGGCACACCGTGGTGCTCACGAGCGCGACGCTCGCGATCGGCTCCGCCTTCGAGCCCACCGCGGGCGCCCTCGGCCTCCTGGGCCCCGGCGCGCCCACCTGGACCGGCGTGGACGTCGGCTCCCCGTTCGACTACCCGAAGCAGGGCATGCTCTACGTCGCCCGGCACCTGCCCAAGCCCTGCCGCGGCGTCTCGCCCGAGGCGCTCGACGAGCTCGAGGCACTCCTTGCCGCCTCGCGCGGCGGGGCGCTGTGCCTGTTCTCCTCGCGGCGCGCGGCCGAGGAGGCCGCCGACGAGCTGCGGTCGCGGCTGGAGACCACGATCCTGTGCCAGGGCGAGTCCTCCATGAGCGCGCTCGTGAAGCAGTTCGCGGCGGAGCCGGACACCTGCCTGTTCGGGACCATGTCCCTCTGGCAGGGGGTCGACGTGCCGGGGCAGTCGTGCCGGCTCGTCGTGATCGACCGGATCCCGTTCCCGCGCCCGGACGACCCGCTCATGTCCGCCCGCTCCCGGGCCGTCGCCCAGGACGGGGGCAACGGCTTCATGAGCGTCTCCGCGACCCACGCGGCGGTGCGCCTCGCCCAGGGCGCCGGGCGGCTCATCCGCACGACCGCGGACCGCGGGGTCGTGGCCGTGCTCGACTCGCGCCTCGCCACCGAGCGCTATGGCGCCTTCCTGCGCGGGGCACTGCCGCCGCTGTGGGGCACCACCGACCGCCGCGTGGTGCTGGACGCGCTCGGGAGGCTCGCGCAGGCGGGCTGAGGCTGCGCTCAGACCGAGCGCAGCACCGAGACGACCTTGCCCATGACCGTCGCCTCGTCGCCCAGGATCGGCTCGTACCTGGTGTTCTGCGGCAGGAGCCAGGTGTGGCCGTCCCGCTGCCGGAACGTCTTGACCGTGGCCTCGTCGTCGAGCAGGGCCGCGACGATGTCGCCGTTCTCGGCGCTGTTCTGCCGCCTGACGACGACCCAGTCTCCGTCGCAGATGGCCGCATCGATCATCGAGTCGCCCTTGACGCGGAGCATGAACAGCTCCCCGTAGCCCACGAGCTGGCGGGGGAGCGGCATGACGTCCTCGACCGCCTGGTCGGCGAGGATCGGGCCACCGGCAGCGATGCGGCCGACGAGCGGGACCATGGCCGTGTCCGCTGCGGACGCCATGGTCTCCAGCGTGGCCCCGCCGGCGCCGAGCAGCGCCGCGGCACCCTCGCCGCTGACGCTGAGCTCGCCCTCGTCGAGGGTGAGCGGCATCAGGACCTCCATGGCGCGCGGACGCTTCGGGTCGCGCCGCAGGTAGCCGAGCTTCTCCAGCTGCGACAGCTGGTGCGTGACGCTCGAGAGGCTCGCGAGCCCGACCGTGTCGCCGATCTCGCGCATCGAGGGCGGGTACCCCTTGAGCTGTACCGAGCGCTGGATCGTCTCGAGGATCCTCTTCTGGCGCGCCGTCAGCCCTTTTGCCGCCTTCGTCCGTGGTGCCATGCCGTCCCTGTCCCTTCGCCGCCCGCGCCTCCGCGCGGCCTGTGCCGGCTCGGGACCAGAACTGTCGGACCCCCTCCGCACCATGTCTCCATGGCCTCGAAAGGGAGCAGCCGGTCCGAAGGTTCGTGCCCGTGCCCCGTGCTGCTCCCACCGTAGGACAGTTGTGTGCACCTTTCAAACACATGTTCGAGCGAGTCTGGACATTGTTCGTGGACAGGTGCTAGGAAGGAACCAAGCAGTTCGAAGATGCATTCGAAAAAGCTGCACCTCCGAGTCCCGCTCCTGCGCCGGAGCTTCGAAGAATCGAAGCCTGCCGCGCCGCCGGACCCGGGAGGTGCAGGGGAAGGCAGACCATGGCACACGCGATCCATCTCGGCCCCCTCGCGGCACCCCGCGCGGCACGGACCTCCCGCACGCCGCTGCGCCTGACGCGGCGGGGGCGCATCGTCCTCGTCGTCGTCCCGCTGTTCCTGGCAACGCTCGCGATGCTCATCGCATGGGCGGCCCTCACGGTGCCGGCCCAGGCGGGCGCGGCGCCCCTCACCGGCCCGGGGGCCACCGTGACCGTGACGGTGCAGCCGGGGGAGTCCCTGTGGACGATCGCCGCCCGGCGCGTGCCGAACCAGGACCCGCGGGTCACCGTCAGCCAGATCCAGGACCTCAACGGCCTCACCGGCGTCCGGGTGCTCCCCGGCGAACAGATCCTCGTCCCGGTCCTCAAGTAGCCGCAGGGCCGCTCCGGTGCCGGGCGTCACGAACGTCCCGTCCTGCCGCCTCCGAATGGGGTGCGCCGAGGGCGCTGGCGTAGGCTGGAGCGGTGGACGACCAGCTTCAGCGACTCAACCGGCTCCCTCTCCGCGATGACCTCCGCGGCCAGCATCCGTACGGCGCGCCGCAGATCGATGTCCCCATCCAGCTCAACGTCAACGAGAACACCCACGGCGTTCCGCAGGACGTCCAGGATGCCATCGTGGAGGCCGTCCGCGGAGTCGTCGGGGGCCTGAACCGGTATCCGGACCGTGAGTTCACGCGGCTGCGGGAGGCCCTTGCCGAGTACCTCGGTCACGGCCTCGCCCCGGAGCAGCTCTGGGCCGCCAACGGGTCGAACGAGGTGCTGCAGCAGATCCTCCAGGCCTTCGGCGGCCCGGGGCGATCGGCCCTCGGCTTCCCTCCCACCTACTCGATGTACCCGCTGCTCGCCGCCGGGACCGGCACCGCCTACCTGAAGGGCACCCGCCAGGAGGACTTCGAGCTCACCGCAGCCTCGGCCGCGCGCCAGGTGCGCGAGCTCGCCCCGAACATCGTCTTCCTGTGCTCGCCCAACAACCCGACCGGGACGGCTCTCGGCCTCGACGTGGTCGAGGCCGTCTACGAGGCGGGCGAGGCGAGCCAGGCCATCGTCATCGTCGACGAGGCGTACGCCGAGTTCGCCCAGCTCGGCACGCACAGCGCCCTCACGCTGCTGCCCGGCCGCCCCCGGCTGATCGTGACGCGCACCATGAGCAAGGCCTTCGCCCTCGCCGGCGCACGCTTGGGCTACCTCGCCGCCGCCCCCGAGGTCATCGACGCGCTGCGCCTTGTCCGCCTCCCGTACCACCTCTCCGCCGTCACCCAGGCCACGGCGCTCGCCGCGCTCGAGCACCGCGCCTCGCTCATGGCCGAGGTCGAGGAGATCAAGCACCAGCGGGACCGCATCGTGAAGGAACTGGCGCGCATGGGCCTCACGCCGGCGTCCTCGGACTCGAACTTCGTCTTCTTCACAGGTCTCGACGACCCGCAGAAGATCTGGCACGGCCTGCTCGAGGCGGGCGTGATCGTGCGCGACGTCGGGATCCCCGGCAGCCTGCGGGTCACCGCGGGCACCGAGCGCGAGACGAGCGCGTTCCTGACACGGCTCGAGGAGCTCCTCGCCGCGGACGGCCGCCTGCCCGCCGCCTAGAATAGAGAAGCACCCCCCGCAGACGCCTGATCGAAGGACACACACCCATGAGTACCGAGCTGCAGACCGCGCCCGTGACCCAGCGGACCGCGCGGATGGAGCGCACCACGAGCGAGTCCTCGGTCCTCGTCGACATCAACCTCGACGGCACCGGCCGCTCCGACATCTCCAGCAGCGTCCCGTTCTATGACCACATGCTCACGGCCCTGTCCAAGCATTCGCTGATCGACCTGACCGTGAAGGCGACCGGGGACACGCATATCGACGTCCACCACACCGTCGAGGACATCGCGATCACGTTCGGCGAGGTCCTCAAGCAGGCGCTCGGGAACAAGGCCGGCATCCGCCGCTTCGGCGAGGCCTCGGTGCCGCTCGACGAGGCGCTCGCGCACGCGGTCGTGGACGTCTCGGGGCGCCCCTACCTCGTCCACAGCGGGGAGCCTGCGGGCCAGGAGTACCACCTCATCGGCGGCCACTTCACCGGCTCGCTCACGCGCCACGTGTTCGAGGCCATCACCCTGCACGCCGGGATCTGCCTGCACATGAACGTCCTCGCGGGCCGCGACCCGCACCACATCGTCGAGGCCCAGTTCAAGGCCTTCGCCCGGGCCCTGCGCGCCGCCGTCGAGCCGGACCCGCGCATCGGCGACGCCATCCCGTCCACGAAGGGGGCCCTGTGACCGCGGCGCCCGACGCCCTTCCCACCGCCCCCGAGGGCACCCCGGGCGCGGTCGTCGTCGACCCGAGGCACGCCGCGGAGAAGGTGCCGGACCCGCACGGCCGGCCCACCGTCGTCGTGCTCGACTACGGATCGGGGAACGTCCGCTCCGCGGTCCGCGCCCTCGAGCGCGCCGGAGCGGCCGTCACCCTGAGCTCGAAGGCCGAGGACGCGCTTGCGGCGGATGGCCTCGTCGTGCCCGGGGTCGGGGCCTTCGCGACCGTCATGAAGGAGCTCGCCGCGGTCGACGGACTGCGGATCATCGGCCGCCGCGTCGCCGGGGGACGGCCCGTCCTCGCCATCTGCGTCGGCCTGCAGGTCATGTTCGAGCGCGGCATCGAGCACGGCGTCGAGGCCGAGGGCCTCGGCGAGTGGCCCGGCACGGTCGAGCTCCTCCCCGCCGAGGTCGTCCCGCACATGGGCTGGAACACCGTCACCGTCCCCGAGGGCTCGAAGCTCTTCGCCGGGGTCGAGAACGAGCGCTTCTACTTCGTGCACTCCTACGGGGTGCAGTCGTGGGACTTCGAGGTGGCCCAGCCGCGCATGGCGCCCCCGCTCGTGACGTGGAGCGAGCACGGCGCGCCGTTCATCGCCGCGGTCGAGAACGGCCCGCTGTGCGCCACCCAGTTCCACCCCGAGAAGTCGGGCGACGCCGGGGCCCGGCTCCTGCGCAACTGGGTCGAGTCGCTCACCAGGCCCGCTGCCGGGGCGTCCTGACGCATGTGGTCCGTGCTGCTGTTCGGCCTCGCGGGGCTGCTGGTCGGCGGTGCCGTCTCGTTCCGCCGCCAGGGACTGCCCAACTGGACTTGGATCGCCTTCGGGGCGCTCGCCGCAGCCGCCCTCGTGGCGGCCTACCTGCTGACCCTGCCGGCCGCGTGAGCCGGCGGAGACGACATTGAGGGAGACACCATGACCGACCAGGCCCCCGTCCTCGAACTGCTGCCCGCCGTCGACATCGTCGACGGCCAGGCCGTCCGGCTCGTCCAGGGCGAGGCCGGCAGCGAGACCGGCTACGGCTCGCCGCTCGATGCAGCCCACGCGTGGCAGGACGCCGGCGCCGAGTGGGTCCACCTCG
The DNA here is from genome assembly GCF_054063535.1 of Sinomonas sp. RB5. Classification (NCBI taxonomy): domain Bacteria; kingdom Bacillati; phylum Actinomycetota; class Actinomycetes; order Micrococcales; family Micrococcaceae; genus Sinomonas; species Sinomonas sp. RB5. Next base: position 42,486 of record NZ_JBSSGJ010000004.1, on the reverse strand, counting down.
TGGACCTCGACGCGGCGTTCGGCCGCGGCGACAACCGGGCGCTCATCGCCGAGGTCGTGCGCGGCCTCTCGCTCAAGGTCGAGCTCTCCGGCGGCCTGCGCGACGACGCCTCCCTCGAGGCGGCGCTCGAGCTCGGGGTGGCCCGGGTGAACCTCGGCACGGCGGCGATCGAGGATCCCGAGTGGACGGCCAAGGCCATCGCCCGCCACGGCGAGCGGATCGCCGTCGGCCTCGACGTGCGCGGCACGACCCTCGCCGGCCGCGGCTGGACCAAGGAGGGCGGGAACCTCTGGGAGGTGCTCGCCCAGCTCGAGGACGCCGGCTGTGCCCGCTACGTCGTCACGGACGTCACCAAGGACGGCACCCTCCGCGGGCCCAACGTGGAGCTCCTGCAGCAGATGTGCGCCCGCACGGACAAGCCCGTCGTGGCCTCCGGCGGCATCTCCAGCCTCGAGGACCTCCGCACCCTGCGGACCCTCGTGCCCCTCGGCGTCGAGGGCGCGATCGTGGGCAAGGCCCTCTACTCCGGCCAGTTCACGCTGCCGGAGGCGCTCGACGTCGCCGGGCGGCGCTGAATGGCCGGGGCGCACGACGACGGCCCGTCGCCTTCGCCGGAACGCCACCTTCCCGGGCACATCGCCGCGGCGCTCGCCCGCGCCGGCCGCCCAGCCGACTCCGCCGGCCAGCCCTGGGACGGGCGCGACCTGAGCGGCGACGGCAACCCCCTCCACCAGTTCGACGCCGACGAGGGCCGCCCGGACCCCGCCGTGGCCGCCGCGGTCGCCGACCTCGTGGCGGGCACCGGGAGCGAGGCCGGCATCCACCGCGCCCTCGCCGGAGCGCGCGTGTTCGTCGCCGTCGTGGCCAGCCTGGCCGAGGGAGGCCTCGGCGAGCACGGCTTCGCCGAGGACAAGGAGGCGGACATGGCCCTCGTGACGGTCGCCGCCCCGGACGGCCGCAAGGCGCTGCCGGTCTTCACCTCCGTCGAACGCCTCGAGGCGTGGCACGGGGACGCCCGCCCCGTCGCGGTGTTCGCTCCCCGCGCCGCGCTCTCCGCCGTCTCCGAAGGCGCCGAGCTGCTGGTGCTCGACCCGGGCGCTGACGTGACCCTCGTGCTGCGGCGCCCCGCGGTCTGGGCGCTCGCCCAGCAGAAGGAATGGACCCCCTCGTACGCGGACCCTTCCCTCGTGGACGAGGTCGAGAAGGCCGCCGAAGGGCTCTCCCCGGTGCGCGGCATCGCGATCTCCCCGGGCGCAGGGGTGGCGTCGAGGGACGCGGCGGGGCGCATCGTCGCGGGCGGCGGCCCGGGGCCGGAGCTGCGCCTGACGGTCTCCCTCGCACCGGGTTTGCCAGCGGAGGCGGTGCGTGAGACGGTGTCAGAGCTGAACGGCAGGCTCGCCGTCAGCACCCGCTTCGCGGAAGCCGTCGACTCCATCGAGGTCAAGGTCCGCGCCGCGGACGGCTGAGTTCCGCCCTGCCACCGCCGGGCGGTGCACGCGGAAGAGGAACCCATGGACTTCGCCCAGTACGGGCACCTGTGGCGCCGGAAAGAGGTCCGGCGCCTGCTGCTCGTGGCGATGGTCGCGCGGCTCCCGCACTCCGCCGCCGGCGTGCTCCTGACCCTGCACGTCGTCCAGACACTCGGCCTCGGGTACGCGGCCGCGGGCGCCGTGGCGGCGGTACTGACGATCGGGATCGCCCTCGGTGCCCCGTGGAGGGGCCGCCGGGTCGACACGGCGGGACTGCGGCCCGCGCTCATCCCCTCCATCGTGGCGGAGGCGGTCGTGTGGGGCGTCGCCCCGCACCTGGACTACCCATGGCTGCTCGTCGCGGCGCTCGTGGGCGGCCTCTTCGCCCTGCCGGTCTTCTCGGTGGTGCGCCAGTCCCTCGGCGTCATGACCCATGCGGGGCAGCGCCGCACCGCCTTCGCCCTGGACTCGATCTGCACCGAGGTCACCTTCATGGTGGGCCCCGCCCTCGCCGCCTTCGTCGCCGTCGACGTCTCCACGGTCTGGGGCCTCATGGGGGTCGGCGCCTCGGCAGCGCTGGCAGGCCTCGCCCTGCTGTGGTTCAACCCGCCCACCCGCACGGGGCAGCCCGGAGCGGTTCCGGTCACCGACGCTGACGGCGCGGAGCTCGTCGAGGTGGCCTCCGGGCCGGAGTCGGCAGAGTCTCCCGCGCCCACCGAGGTCGCTGCCGGCCAGGCGGACGGAGCGTCGGGCCTGCGGCGCCTCCTCGGCCGGGTTCCCGGCGGTCCCGCCTGGGCCGGCGTGGCGGTCATCGTGGTGATGGCGGTCGCGTTCGGCGCAGGGATGGTCCTCTCCGGCACCGATGTGGGGATCGTCGCGATCCTGCGCGAGCATGGCGAAGGGGGCCAGCTCGGCGTCGTGTTCTTCTTCTGGTGCTTCGCCTCCCTCGTCGGAGGCCTGCTCTATGGGGCGATGCACCGGCCCATCTCGCCACTGGTCCTGCTCATGGCCATGAGCGTGCTGACCATCCCGATGGGCCTGGCCCACGACACGCTGACCCTCAGCCTGCTCTCGGTGCTGCCCGGGCTCCTGTGCGCACCGACGCTCTCGGCCGCCTCGGAGCGGGTCGCCGAGCTCGTCCCGGAGCGCCGCCGCGGCGAAGCGATGGGCTGGTACGGGTCCGCGCTCACCGCGGGGACCGCGCTCGGATCGCCGCTGACGGGCACCATGATCGACACGGTGGGCCCGTGGTCCGGCTTCGTGGGCATCGGCGCCGCGGGGACCCTCCTGTGCCTGGGCGGCATCATCGCGCAGAGCGCACGACGGCGCCGCTCGCCGCAGTCGGTCGGCTGACCGCGGCGAGCGCCCGTCGCTAGTTGACCGGGCCCGTGTACTTCTCGCCCGGGCCCTTGCCCGGCTCGTCCTGGATCACGGACGCCTCGCGGAAGGCGAGCTGGAGGGAACGGAGTCCGTCGCGCAACGGCCCGGCGTGCTGCGAGCCGATCTCGGGGGCGGCCGCGGTCACGAGCCCCGCGAGCGCGGTGATGAGCTTGCGGGCCTCGTCGAGGTCCTTCAGCTCGGCCGCGTCCGCACCGTCGGCCAGCCCGCACTTGACGGCGGCCGCGCTCATGAGGTGGACCGCCGTCGTCGTGATGACCTCCACGGCCGCGACCTCCGCGATGTCGCGCACCCGGGCATCCACGTCCGGGGTGCCAGCGGGGTCTGCGTCGAAGCTGTGGCGGTGGGCGCCATCGGAGGGCATGGGGGCGTTGGGGGTGGTGCTGCTCATGCTGATAAGCTTGGCACAGACCGACTGGATGTCGTTATTCACGTGTGAGCCGTTCGACAGCCCGGCCAGCACCCCCACAGGGCGCTGGTGAGGGTTTTCGTGCGCCTACCCTGTATACTCGACTGACAGTTTGCAAGCGGAGATCACCTCCCACCTGTCGGCGTCCGGGCCTCGCGGCCGGAAAGCTGCCGGGTACTCAGGTTGGCCGGCCCGGCGCACGTCGGGCCGAGCAGGCTCGCCCCGACGGGGAGGGCGCCATCCGAGGCCTCCGATTGCACCGGCAATCGGGGGCCTTCCTTGTTGCCGGGGCACTTCCGTCACATGTACAGGAGCTTGAACATTAGCGATCCACGCATCAATGAGCGAATCCGCGTTCCCGAGGTTCGCCTCGTAGGCCCTGCGGGCGAGCAGGTGGGCATCGTACGCATCGAAGATGCGCTGCGACTGGCTACGGAGTCAGACCTCGACCTCGTCGAGGTGGCGCCCCAGGCCAAGCCACCGGTATGCAAGCTGATGGACTTCGGCAAGTACAAGTACGAGGCTGCGGTCAAGGCACGCGAGGCGCGGAAGAACCAGACGAACACCGTTCTGAAGGAGATCCGGTTCCGCCTCAAGATCGACAAGCACGACTACGAGACGAAGAAGGGCCACGCGCTCCGCTTCCTCGGTGCCGGCGACAAGGTCAAGGCCATGATCCAGTTCCGCGGCCGCGAGCAGCAGCGCCCCGAGATGGGCATCCGGCTGCTCCAGCGGTTCGCGGAGGACGTCGCCGAGGTCGGTTCGATCGAGTCGTCGCCCCGCATCGACGGCCGCAACATGGTCATGGTGATCGGCCCCCTGAAGAACAAGGCGGAGGCGAAGGCGGAGGCCCGCCGTGCGGCGCAGCGCGCTGCCGACAAGGCCAAGGCCGAGGAAGCGAAGTCCGCCTCGGTCACCGCCGGGCAGGCGCCGCTGACCCAGTCGCTGGGCGACGCGATCCCCGCCGAGTTCCTCCAGGCCGCCCAGGCCCGCGAGAACGCGGAGCCGGAGGCAGCCCCCGCCGCAGCGGAGGCTCCCGAGGAGTCCGTGGCCCAGGCAGCGGAGCCCGCCGAGGCGCCGCAGGCTGAAGCCCCCAAGGCTGAGGCCCCGAAGGCTGAGGCTCCGAAGGCCGAGGCCCCGAAGGCTGAGGCTCCGAAGGCCGAGGCCCCGAAGGCCGAGGCTCCGAAGGCTGAAGCCCCCAAGGCTGAGGCGCCCAAGGCTGAGGCCCCGAAGGCCGAGGCGCCCAAGGCCCCTGCGCCCGCGCAGCCGGTCGCGCCGAAGCCCGCAGCCGAGGCCGCCCCGAAGCCTGCCCAGTCGGCCCCACGGCCGGCGGCGGCGCCCAAGCCGGTGGTCCCGAAGCCTTCGGTCCCCAAGCCGGGCGCGCCGCGCCCGTCGTCGGCGGCACCGAAGCCGTCCGCCCCGAAGCCGACGGCGCCCCGGCCGTCCGGCCGCCGGGGCAACTAGACCAGACCTGGCCGGGCCGGTCCGCTCGCTCCTGGTGAGCGGACCGCCCGCCGAGTCCGCCGCCGCAGGCCCAGCCTGCGGGCGGCACGCAACGAGTCGGCCTGTGCGAGCAGGCCGCCAACGAAATCCGCGGCCCCGTGCCGCGGGAAGCAAAAGGAGATCGGTTCCCATGCCGAAGATGAAGACGCACAGCGGCGCCAAGAAGCGCTTCAAGCTGACCGGTTCCGGCAAGCTCAAGCGCCAGCAGGCCAACCGCCGCCACTACCTCGAGCACAAGCCGACGACGCTCACGCGCCGCCTCGCGGCGGACAAGATCGTCTCGGGCGGCGACGCCAAGGTCATCAAGCGCATGCTCGGCATCTGATTTCTTCCACCCACCGGCCCTGAGAGGGGCCACGAGCCATCCCGGCCGGGCAGAGCCCGGGTGTCTGGGAGAGATTCAAAAGGAGTACGCACGTGGCACGTGTGAAGCGGGCAGTCAACGCCCTGAAGAAGCGCCGTACCGTCCTCGATCGGGCGTCCGGCTACCGTGGTCAGCGCTCGCGCCTGTACCGCAAGGCCAAGGAACAGCTGCTGCACTCGTTCGTGTACAGCTACCAGGACCGCCACAAGCGCAAGGGCGACTTCCGCCGCCTGTGGATCCAGCGCATCAACGCTGCCTCCCGCGCCAACGGCCTGACCTACAACCGCCTCATCCAGGGCCTCAAGGCCGCTGAGGTCGAGGTCGACCGCCGTATGCTCGCCGAGCTGGCTGTCTCCGACGCCGCCGCGTTCGCGGCCCTCGTCGAGGTTGCGAAGAAGGCCCTCCCGGCCGACGTCAACGCTCCGGTCGCCAAGTAGCCCCGAGAGCAGCATCGCCCAGCGCCCGCGCAGCCCAAGGCTGCGCGGGCGCTGCCGCGCTCCCGGCAGGATCGGGCTCGCTAGAGTTGGTCCGTGATACCGAGTCCGACCATGACCAACCCCCGCGCCGACCGCGTCCGCGATGTCGCGAAGCTGGCCACGCGGGCGGCGAGGAACCGCCGCCGCCAGTTCCTCGCCGAGGGGCCGCAGGCCGTGCGCGAGGCCCTGCGCCTGGACGCCGATCGGCGCGCCGAGGGGGGCGCGCCGATCGTCGTCGAGCTCTACGCGAGCGAGTCCTGTCTCTCCCGCCATCCCGAGATCGCCCATCGTGCCGAGGCCACCGGCCGGCTGCGCCTGGCGGACGACGACGTGCTCGCGGCCATGGCCGACACGGTGAACCCGCAGGGCATCGTGTCCGTCTGCACCATGCTCGACGTTCCGCTCTCCGCTGTCCTGGCTGAGCAGCCGCGGCTGCTCGCCGTCATGTGCCGGGTCCAGGACCCGGGCAACGCGGGGACGATCCTGCGCGCTGCCGACTCCGCCGGCGCCTCCGCGGTGGTCCTCACGGCGGGGAGCGTCGACATCTACAACCCCAAGGCCGTCCGCAGCACGGCCGGCTCGATCTTCCATGTGCCGGTGGTCATCGGCGTCGACCCCGCAGCGTTCGCTGCCGAGGCCCGCGGGGCGGGCCTGAAGATCCTTGCCGCCGACGGCGCCGGTCCGCTCGACCTCGACGGGCTCCAGGACGCCTCGGCCGCGCGGAGGGCCGGCGGCGAGGGGACCGCGGGGGATTACCGGCTCGAGGACCCGACCGCCTGGCTCTTCGGCAACGAGGCCCAGGGGCTCAGCCAGGCCGAGAAGGACCTGGCCGACCACCGCGTCGCCGTCCCGCTCTACGGGCGGGCAGAGAGCCTCAACGTCGGCACCGCCGCGACAGTCTGCCTGTATGCGAGCGCCAGGAGCCAGCGGCGCTGAGCCGGGGCAGATGCCCGTAGGGTAGGACGGAGCCGTCCGTGCGCACCTCACGGCAGCGGCTGCACATCAGTCTGGGCTCTGCAAGGAGGGGACCATGTCGTCCGGTGGTGGGACCAAGGCCGTCGTTGCCGCACTGGCAGCAAACCTGTCGATCGCGGTGATGAAGTTCCTCGCGTTCGCGCTCACGGCATCCTCGTCGATGCTCGCCGAGGCGATCCACTCGGTCGCAGACTCCGGCAACCAGCTGCTCCTCCTCCTCGGGGGCAAGCGCGCCCGCAAGCAGGCGAATCCCGAGCACCCCTTCGGGTACGGGCGCGAGCGGTACATCTACGCGTTCATCGTCTCGATCGTCCTGTTCAGCGTCGGCGGACTGTTCGCCCTCTTCGAGGCCTGGGAGAAGTTCAAGGACCCCCATGGCATCGAGGGCCCGTGGTGGTGGGTGCCGCTCATCATCCTCGTGGGTGCAGCGACGGCGGAGGGCCTCTCCTTCCGCACCGCGGTCAAGGAGGCGAATCAGCTGCGCGGCCGCCAGTCGCTGGTGGCCTTCGTGCGCAACGCGAAGCAGCCCGAGCTGCCCGTCATCCTCCTCGAGGACTTCGGCGCGCTGCTGGGCCTCCTGTTCGCCCTCGCCGGGGTCTCGCTGACACTCGTGACGGGCAACGGGCTGTGGGACGCCGCGGGGACGGCCATGATCGGCCTGCTCCTCGTGGTGATCGCCGCCGTGCTCGCCCTGGAGACCAGCTCGCTCCTCCTGGGCGAATCGGCCACCCGGTCCGACGTGCGGCGCATCGAGGCGGCCATCACCGCGGACGGGACCCGGATCATCCATCTGCGCACCATGCACCTCGGCCCGGAGGAGCTCCTGGTCGGCGCCAAGATCACCGTGGCCCGCGGGGCGAGCGGGGCCGAGATCGCGCGGACCATCGATGAAGCCGAGGCCCGGATCCGCTCATCCGTCCCGAGCGCACGGGTCATCTACCTCGAGCCGGACATCCACCGTGACGGGGACGCGCAGCCGTCCGCCGTCGCGGAACGGCCCGCCGGATAGCGCCGGGGCGCGGTCAGCGCGCCCGGCGCCGTTCGAGGGCGCCGCTCAGCAGCGCGATCCCGAGGCCGAGCACGGCGAGGCCCGCTCCGACGTACGCCGGCGCCACGAAGCCCCACCCCGCCGCGATGACCACGCCTCCGAGGAACGCGCCGAGGGCGTTGGCCACGTTGAGCGCCGAGTGGCTCAGCGAGGTCGCAAGGGTCGCGGCGCCCGGCGCCGAGTCGAGCAGGCGCGCCTGGAGCGCGGGGATGAGGATCGAGCCGGAGCCGCCCACCACGAACACCATGAGCAGGGCGAGCGGCCACACGGGGGCGGCGAGCCCGTAGAGCACCATCACCCCGGCCACGGCGGCGAGAGCCCAGTAGATCGTGCCCATCACGGAGCGGTCGGCGAGACGGCCGCCGGCCATGTTGCCCACGACCATGCCGAGCCCGTACAGGGCCACGACCACCGGCATCAGCGCCTCCGGCAGTCCGGCGACGGACGTCATCGTATGGGCGATGTACGTGTAGGTGGCGAAGAAGCCGCCGAACCCGACCACCCCGACGGCGAGGGCGAGCCACAGCTGCCCGCGCCGGAGGGCGGAGAGCTCCCGGCGGATGCTCGCCTCGGGGTGCGGCGGCTCGTACGGCACGAAGCGGGCGACCATGGCGACGCACGCGAGTGCGATCGCCGCGGTCACCACGAACAGCAGGCGCCAGCCGAGGGACTGCCCGAGCCAGGTCGCGGCGGGCACACCGAGGACGTTGGCGATCGTCAGGCCGGACATCACCGTGGCGATGGCCCAGCCCCTCTTGGTGGGTGCCACGAGCGAGGCGGCGATGACCGCGGCCGTGCCGAAGTAGGCCCCGTGCGGAAGGCCCGCCGCGAAGCGGGAGACGAGCATCGCGCCATAGTCGGCGGCCACGAAGGAAGACAGGTTGGCGACGGCGTAGAACGCCATGAGGCCGAGGACCAGGGCCTTGCGCGGCAGCCGGGCGCCGATGGCCGCGAGCAGGGGCGCCCCCACCACCACGCCCAGGGCGTAGGCGGAGATGAGCTGGCCGGCCTGCGGGGTGCTGATCGCGAGCCCGCGCTCGATCTCCTTGAGCAGTCCCATGGTCGCGAACTCGACCGTCCCGATCGCGAAGCCGCCGAGCCCGAGGGCCAGCATGGCCCAGAAGAGGGGCTTCGGCGCGAGCAGCGTGGAGCGATGTCCTCGCGCGGTGCCGCTGCCGGCGGGGGCGCCGGCGGAGGGGCCCCCCGCAGCGGGCGCCGCGGGGGCCTTCAGGGGCATGGACGATTCGGGCGTGGGCACGGTGGCAGTCCTCGTGTCGGGGCCGGATGGGGGTGTGGGGAGGAACGCCGTCGGCCCTCGTCTCGTGCCAACAGTACGGGAGGCGCTCCCATTCCGCCCGGCCCCTAGACTGGGCCCGTGCAGACGCAGACCCACGGAGCCGGCCCCCGGCTCGTCCAGGTGGTCGGGGGAGCGATCGTCGACTCGCTCGAACGGCCCACGATGCTCCTGGCGGCGCGCAGGACGGCGCCACCGGCCTTCGCGGGCCTGTGGGAGTTCCCAGGGGGCAAGGTCGAAGACGGCGAGTCGGCCGAGGACGGCCTGCGCCGCGAGCTGGACGAGGAGCTCGGCATCGCGGTGGCCCTCGGCCCCGAGGTGCCCGGCCCGCTCCCGCAGGGATGGCCCCTCAACGACCGTGCCGCGATGCGGGTGTGGCTCGCCGAGGTGCGCGCGGGCGTGCCCGAGCCCCTGCAGGACCACGACCAGCTGCGGTGGGTCAGCCTCGACGGGGACGCCCTGGCGGAGCTCGCCTGGATCCCGGCAGACTTCCCCATCGTGGACGCGGTGCGGCGTCAGGCAGCCCGCTGACCTGGATGGCGCGGCCGGGCCTCCTGGCGGTTCAGAAGAGGGCGTCCTGCCCCGGAACGAGGGCTGGCTCGCGGGCGGCCGGGCGTCCGGCGGCCACGACGTCCGCATCGCGGTGGGCGAAGGCCTCGTCACGCTCGAATCCCCGGCCGAAGCCATGGCGGGCTTTGGCCGCCGCCACGCGCCGGCCCAGCCACGCGCGGTACTCGGAGGGGGCGTAGGCGCCCTTCGAGTAGAGCCTGCGGTACCGGCCGACCAGGCGCGGATGCGTCCGCGCGAGCCACCCCATGAACCATTCGCGGGTCCCCGGACGCAGATGCAGCGCAGCGGCAGTGACCCCCGTCGCCCCGGCCTGCGCGAGGCTGCCCATGAGCGCGTCGAGATGCTCCTCCGAGTCCGTGAGCCACGGGAGGATCGGCATGGCCATGACGCCGCACGGCAGGCCCGCCTCGCGCAGCCTCGACACCAGGCGCAGGCGTGCCGCGGGGGAGGGCGTCCCCGGCTCGAGCGCGGCCTGGAGCTCAGGGTCGAGGACGGCGAGCGAGATCCCGGCGCCGATCGGCACCTGGGTCGCAGCCGACTTCAGCAGCGGGACGTCGCGGGCCAGGAGCGTTCCCTTGGTCAGGATGGAGAACGGGGTGCCGGAGTCCGCGAGGGCCCGGATGATGCCGGGCATCAGGGCGTAGCGCCCCTCGGCCCGCTGGTAGGGATCGGTGTTCGTCCCCAGCGCCACGTGCTCGCGGGCCCAGGAGCGCTTGGAGACCTCGCTCCGCAGCACCTCGCCGACGTTGACCTTGACCACCAGCTGCCGGTCGAAGTCGAGGCCCGCATCCAGGTCGAGGTAGGTGTGGGTGTTCCGGGCGAAGCAGTAGACGCAGGCGTGGCTGCACCCTCGGTAGGGGTTCACCGTCCAGCGGAACGGCATGGAGGACGCCGGCGGGACCTTGTTGAGCGCCGATTTCGCGGCGACCTCGTGGAAGGTGATTCCCTGGAACTCCGGCGTCCTCACCGTGCGCAGCGCGCCCGCAAGGGACAGGAGGGGCGGCTGGGCCGGGGTGCCGTCGTCCGGCCCGGAGAGCGGCTCGGCGACCGACTGCGTGTTCCATCGCATGGCACTCATTCGAATACATCTTCGAATGAGTGTCAAGGGTGCCCCGCCGAGGGCAGCCGCTACGCCCTGTCCGCGAGGGCCCAGGTCACCGTCACGCTGGCCTGCACCTCGGTCTCGCCCGCCTCGAGGGGGGCGCTGGCCTCGGCCGCGGCGAAGGAGGCCCGGCGCAGCGGCACGGGCTGGCCCGGCCCGGCAGGAGGGGCCTCGCCGGCGTCGATGCGGACCACGGCGCCCAGCTCCCGCGCCGCCAGCGCGGCAAGCCGCCGGGCGGCCCCCTCGGCCTCGCGGAAGGCCGCCTCCTGGGCCGATGCCTCCGCCGCGGACTGGTCCGAGACGCCGAGGGAGATCCCGTGGATGCGCACGGCGCCGCCTCCGGCGGCCACCACGGCGTCGAGCAGCTCGCCCGTGCGGGCCAGGTCCCGGGCGCCGATCGTGAGGCCGCGGCTCGCGACGTAGCCGACGAGGCGCTGGCCGCGGCCCTCCTCCCACGTCAGCTCCGGTGCCACCGAGAGCGAGGCGGAGACGATGTCGGAGCGCGTCACGCCGGACCGCAGCGCCGCGGCGACGATCGCCTCCGAGGCCCGGGAGGCGCCGTCGTACGCCTCTCCCAGGCGCGGGGAGCGGACCTCCGCTCCCACGCGGAGCACCGCGATGTCGGGAACCACCGTCACCGATCCGGTGCCGACGACGGTGATGGAGTCCGGACTGCTCATGGCTTCAGGTCCTTCCGCAGGCGGCGGCCGCGCCCCTGGGCGCGCACAGGGGCATCGTAGCCGTGAACTAGACTTGACGGGTGCCCGAGACAACGCCCCCATCCGCCGAGACCGAGGTTCCCGTGAGCGAGACGAGCGTCCCCGACCCCGTGGACGAGGCTGCCGTCGCCGCCGCCGTCGAGAGGGCCCTCGAGGCCGTCGCGGGTGCCGCCGACCTCGATGCGCTCAAGTCGGCGCGCATCGCCCACACCGGGGAGAAGTCCCCCCTCGCCCTCGCCAACCGCGCGATCGGCTCGCTGCCCAAGGAGTCCAAGGCCCTGGCGGGCAAGCTCGTCGGCGGCGCCCGGGGCCGGGTCAACAAGGCGATCGCCGAGCGGCAGTCCGTGCTCGAGGCCGAGAACGAGGCCTGGATCCTCGTCGAGGAGACCGTCGACGTCACGGCGGCTCCGCGGCGCCGCCGCGCCGGGGCGCGGCACCCGCTCTCGACGCTGCAGGACCGGGTGAGCGACATCTTCGTCGGCATGGGCTGGGAGATCGCCGAGGGCCCCGAGGTCGAGTCCGAGTGGTTCAACTTCGACGCCCTCAACTTCAAGCCCGACCACCCCGCGCGCGAGATGCAGGACACCTTCTTCGTCGACCCGCCCGAGGCGCACCTGCTCCTGCGCACGCACACCTCGCCGGTCCAGGTCCGCTCGATGCTCGAGCGCGAGGTCCCCATCTACGTGCTCTGCCCGGGCAAGGTGTTCCGCACCGACGAGCTCGACGCGACCCACACTCCCGTGTTCCACCAGTTCGAGGGCCTCGCCATCGACAAGGGGCTGTCCATGGCGGACCTGCGCGGGACGCTCGAGCACTTCGCACGGCAGATGTTCGGCGCCGAGGCCCAGATCCGGCTGCGCCCCAACTACTTCCCGTTCACCGAGCCGAGCGCCGAGCTGGACATCTGGCACCCCGGCGCGAAGGGCGGACCCGCCTGGATCGAGTGGGGAGGGTGCGGCATGGTCAACCCGAACGTCCTGCGGGCGGCGGGCATCGACCCTGAGCAGTACTCGGGGTTCGCGTTCGGCATGGGCATCGAGCGCACCCTCATGTTCCGCAACGAGGTCGCCGACATGCACGACATGATCGAGGGCGACGTCCGCTTCAGCCAGCACTTCGGGATGGAGATCTAGTCCAATGCGAATCCCCCTTTCGTGGCTGCGCGAGTACACGCAGCTCCCCGCGGACGCGACCGCCGAGGACCTCATGGCCGACCTCGTCAAGGTCGGCCTCGAGGAGGAGGCCGTGCACCGGCCGTCCGACTCGATCCGCGGCCCCATCGTGGTGGGCCAGGTGCTCAGCGCCGTCAAGGAGCCGCAGAGCAACGGCAAGACGATCAACTGGTGCCAGGTGCGCGTGGTCCCCGAAGGCCAGGAGCAGACCCTCACGGGCAAGGGCATCGACCCCTCCGGCGTCCAGGGGATCGTGTGCGGCGCGCACAACTTCGTCCCTGGCGACAAGGTCGTCGTGACCCTGCCCGGCGCCACGCTGCCCGGTGACTTCCACATCGCCGCGCGCAAGACCTACGGGCACGTCTCGGCCGGCATGATCGCCTCCGTGCGCGAGCTCGGAATCGGCGACGACCACGACGGCATCCTCGTCCTCTCCCGCATCGGGCTCGACCCCGAGGTGGGCACGGACGCGCTCGAGCTCCTCGGGCTCACCGATGAGGCCGCCGAGATCAACGTGACCCCGGACCGGGCCTACTGCTTCTCCATCCGCGGGATCGCCCGCGAGTACTCGCACGCGACCGGCACCGACTTCACCGACCCGGCCGAGCTCGTGACGGCGCCGCAGACGCTCGAGGGGGGCTACAGCGTCGTGCTCGACGACCAGGCGCCCATCTACGGGGTGCCCGGGTGCGACCGCTTCGTGGCCCGCACCGTCCGCGGCGTCGACCCGACCCGGCCCACGCCCGAGTGGATGGCCTCCCGGCTGCGCCTGGCCGGGGTGCGCTCGATCTCGCTGCCCGTGGACATCTCCAACTACGTCATGTTCGAGCTCGGCCAGCCCACGCACTGCTACGACCTGGACACGCTCACCGGTCCCATCACCGTCCGCCGCGCCGCGCCGGGGGAGAAGATCACCACCCTCGACGACAAGGTCCGCGCCCTCGACCCCGAGGACCTGCTCATCACGGACGAGTCCGGTCCGATCGGCATCGCCGGCGTCATGGGCGGCGCCGCCACCGAGTGCTCCGACTCGACCGTGAACGTCCTCATCGAGGCCGCCCACTTCGACACCGTGAGCATCGCCCGCTCGCGCCGCCGCCACAAGCTGCCCTCGGAGGCGTCCAAGCGCTTCGAGCGGGGCGTCGACTGGAACATCGCCGGCGTGGCCGCGCAGCGCGTCGTCGACCTCCTGGTCCAGTACGGCGGCGGGATCGCCGACGAGGCCGGCACCGACGTCGGGACCGCGCCCGCCCCGGTGCGGATCGAGCTCCCGGCCGGGTTCGCGTCCTCCCGGATCGGCATGGAGTTCAGCGACGAGCTCATCACCCGCGCCCTCGGCGACCTCGGCGCCGATGTGGAGCGCGCGGGCGAGGACTTCGTGGTCACGCCACCGAGCTGGCGCAACGACCTTGAGACCAAGGAGGACCTGTCGGAGGAGATTGCCCGCCTCGTCGGGTACGACAAGATCCCCTCGACCCTCCCGACCGCCCCTCCCGGGCGCGGGTTCACCCGCCGGCAGCAGCAGCGCCGCCGGGTCGTCCAGGCGCTCGCCGACGCGGGCCTGACCGAGGTGCTCGCGTACCCGTTCGCCACGAAGGCCGAGAACGAGACGTTCGGCGTGCCCAAGGAGGGAGCGCCGCGGGCCGCGGTCAAGCTCGCCAACCCGCTGAGCGAGGAGCGCGGCTGGCTCCGCACCTCCCTGCTGCCCGGGCTCCTCGAGACCGCCCGGCGCAACCACGGGCGCGGCTTCCGGGACCTCGCCCTCTACGAGGCCGGGCTCGTCTTCCTCCCCGGGGACGGCCCGCTCGGCACTGCCGTCATCCCGCCCCTGGGCGTGCGCCCGGCGGACGAGGTGCTCGACTCTCTCTACAACGGCCTGCCCGAGCAGCCGCTCCACGTCGCCGGCGTCTTCACCGGCAAGGACATGCCCGAGGCGCCCGGAAGCGCGCCGCGGGCCTGGGACTGGGCCGACGCGCTCGACTACGCCCGGCTCGCCGCCGACGCCCTCGGGGTGGAGCTGGTGGTCGCGCAGGGCTCCCACCAGGCGTTCCACCCGGGCCGCACGGCCCAGCTGTCGCTGCGGTCGGGGGAGACGGTGGGCTACGCCGGCGAGCTGCACCCCAAGCTCCTCGCCGGCCTCGACCTTCCGGCCCGGTCCGTCGCCTTCGAGCTCGACGCGGACGCCCTCTTCGAGGCCGCCGCCGACGTCGTCGTGGCCCGGCACCTCTCGACGTTCCCGGTCGCGACGCAGGACGTCGCCCTGATCGTCGACGCCGCCCTCCCGGCCGACGCGGTGCTCGGCGCACTCCGCGAGGGCGCGGGCGAGCTCCTCGAGGACGTCCACCTCTTCGACGTGTACACGGGCAAGGGCATCGACGAGGGCAAGAAGTCCCTCGCGTTCGGCCTGCGGTTCCGTGCCGACGACCGCACCCTCACCGCCGACGAGGCGTCCGAGGCGCGCGCCGCCGCCGTGGCCCTGGCCGCCGAGCGGTTCGGCGCGGTCCAGCGCGGCTAGGCGCGCGGCCACCAGCCACGATGCTCCTGCGGGCAGTGCCGCTCGGTCGACCCGGGTCGGCGCTGCCCGCCGGCGTCTGCACGCCCGGCGAGCTCGATCGGGCCGCGGCGATCCTCGACCCGCGCCGCAGCCGCGAGTTCGTCGAAGCCCGGCTCGCGCTGCGGTGCCTCGTGGCCGAGCTCGTCGGAGCGGACCTGCGGCTCCTCGTCCCCGTCTACCGCTGCCCGGACTGCGGGCCGGGGGAGCACGGCGCGCCAGGGTTCGCGCTCGCCCGTGCGGTGCCGGGCGCCGCGCACGACGACGGGGGGCCGCTCCCGCTGCCCGTCGCCGCGAGCATGTCCCGGGCCGGCGGGTGGGCCCTCCTGGCCGCCGAGGTCACCCCGCCGGAGCGCGAGGTCGGGGCCACACCGCCCCGGATCGGCGTCGACCTGGCACGCGTCGCAGACTTCCGTGGCGCGATCCCGGACGCTGCCTTCTCGGCGGCCGAGCGCCGTCGTGTGTCGGCAGCGGAAGATCCGCCCAGTGAGGCGGCGCGGCTGTGGGTCCGCAAGGAGGCCTTGCTCAAGGCCCTTGGCGCCGGCCTGCGCGTCCACCCCGCAGCGGTCAGTACGGGCGGCGACAGCCGGGTGGAAGACCTCGATCGGGAGGCGCTCGGACTTCCGGCCGGCTTCGTCGCCGCACTCGCCCAGATCTGACCCCGGGTCGCCCAGATCTGACCCCGGGTCGCGCAGATCTGACCCCGGGTCGTTCGGGAGGTGACCCCGCGTCGGGGCTACGCCGGCAGGGGTGGCAGCGGGCGCTCGAACAGCCACGGGCGCAGGACCGCGTCGGCGCCGAACCCGGGGGCCCCGGCGCCCACACGGTCGAGGAGCTCGAGGAAGTCGGCCGTGGACACGTTCTGGTGCCGGTTCTCCTCGCAGAAGGCCTTCAGGGCGCGGAAGAACCGGTTGTCCCCGAGGGCACGGCGCACGGCGTGCAGGGCGAGGGCGCCGCGCTTGTAGACGCGGTCGTCGAACATCATCGCGGGCCCCGGCGCGCCGATGACGAGGTCCTGCTCCTGCGCCGCCACGAGCGTCCAGGCCGCGGTCGCCCGGGAGGCCACGGAGCCCAGGCCCGCGTGCTCGCTCCAGAGCCACTCGGCGTAGCACGCGAAGCCCTCGTGGAGCCAGATGTCCTCCCACCTCCTGGCGGTCACGGAATTCCCGAACCACTGGTGCGCGAGCTCGTGCGCGAGGAGCCGCTGCGACTCCCAGCTGCGGGTGATGTGGTTCCGGCCGACGATGGAGAGCGTCTGGGCCTCGAGCGGGATCTCGAGCTCGTCCTCGGTGACCACCACGGTGTAGTCCCGGAACGGGTAGGGCCCGAACAGGTCGGTGAACAGGGCGAGCATCGCCCGCTGGTCGCGCAGGCCGCTGAGCGCGCTCTGGCGCAGGGCGGGCGGCACGGCGGCGAACACCCCGACCGAGGGGTGCTCCCGCCGGGGCAGGCGCCCGAGCTCGAGCAGCTGGAACCGGCCGATCAGCAGCGTTGCGAGGTAGGGCGCCATCGGCTCGTGCACCTCGTAGACCCAGGTCTCCCGGCTGGCCTTCCGCCGGTGCCCGACCACGAGGCCGTTCGAGACGACGCGGTACCCGGCGTCCGCGGAGGCGGAGATGCGGAACGTGGCCTTCTGGCTGGGGTGGTCGTTGCAGGGGAACCACGTGGGCGCCCCGACCGGCTGGCCCGCGACGAGGATGCCGTCCTCGAGCTCCTCCCAGCCGACATCGCCCCACTCGCCGTCCGTGGGGCCCGGGCTGCCCTCGTAGCGGACCTCGAGGGAGAACTCCCTGCCCTCGGGCACGGGCGCGGCGGGCGTGATGCGCAGCTCGTCCCCGCGCTGGACGGCCCTGGCCCGCGCGCCCTCGACCTGCACCTTCAGCACGCGGAGCCCCGCGAGGCTGAGAGTGATCGCCTCGAGGCGCCGGTTCGCCGTGGCGCGCAGGCGGGCCCTGCCCGCGAGGCGGTTGCTCGCGAGCCTGACCTCGAGATCGAGGTCGTAGTGGGTGACGGTGTAGGCGGCGCTTCCGTGCCCGGGCGTGTAGGGATCGGGCAGGGCGGCGGGTCGGGGCGGCGCGTCCGGTCGCAGATGACGGTCCTGTCTCACCTGGTGGCTGCCTCCGGTTCCTTCCACGGCACCACGGGGTTGCCCCGCCAGTACGTTCCCGCGGGCACGTGCTCGCCGCGCATGACGAGCGACGCCGGCCCCACCGTCGCGCCGTCGTCGATCCTCCCGCCGGGGAGGACGACGCCGTGCGGACCGAGCGTCGCACCCTCGCCGAGGGCGGCGGTGTCGATCGCCATGATGCGGTCGTGGAAGAGGTGCGTCTGCACGACGCAGCCCCGGTTCACGGTCGAGCTGCGTCCGAGGGAGACGAGGTCCGCCTCGGGCAGCCAGTAGCTCTCGCACCAGGCGCCGGAGCCGATCGTGGCCCCGAGGGACCGCAGCCACCACACGAGGGCCGGGGTGCCGGCCGCTGCCCTCGCGAACCAGGGGGCCGCGACCATCTCCACGAACGTGTCCTGGACCTCGTTGCGCCACACGAACGAGCTCCACAGCGGATGCTCGCCGGCGCGGATCCGGCCCACGAAGAGCCACTTCGCGGCGGTCGCAGACGCGGCCGCGATGCCCCCGGCCACGAGCATGACGGCCCCGCACAGGGCCGCTGCGGCCAGATAGCCCCACGTGGCGGCGAGCCAGTCGAGGGCCGCGAGGACGCCCACGGCGATGGCCACCGTGAGCACCACCGGCAGGGCGCGGCACAGTTCCCACAGGGCGCGCGCGACCCTGAGGCGGGGCGGTGGCCGGAAGGTCCGCCCGGCGTCCGTGGCTATTGCGGTGCGGCGGAGGCGCACCGGCGGGCTGCCGAGCCATGACGAGCCCGACTTCGCCTTCTTCGGGGCGGCGGAGAGCACCGCGACGAGGCCGTCCTTCGGCACGGACCGCCCCGCTGCCGTCATCCCGGAGTTGCCGAGGAAGGCGCGCTTGCCCACCTTGGCCCGAGCGATCTTCAGCCATCCGCCGCCGAGCTCGTAGCTGGCCACCATCGTGTCGTCGGCGAGGAAGGCCCCGTCGGCGACGGTGGTCATCGAGGGCAGCAGGAGCACGGTGGACGCCTCGACGTCCTTGCCGACCTTCGCTCCCAGGAGGCGCAGCCACGCGGGCGTGACGAGGCTCGCGTAGATCGGGAACAGGACCTCGCGGGCCAGGTCGAGCACCCTTTCGGTGGCCCAGACCTGCCAGCCGATCCGCGAGCGGACGCGGTGGTACCCGGCGGTGATCCCCACCCCCAGCAGGCGGGTGGCCCCGGCGATGAGGAGGAGGTTGAGGACGAACCACGTGGCGGCCGCGAGGGGGGTCGCCGCGAGCAGCGGCCCGAGCGCGGCGTGGACCGAGTCGTGTCCGCGGGCCGTCCACGCGAGCAGGATGCCGGCGGCCGCGGCCGAGACGAACGGGATGAGCGCCAGCAGCGCCGAACCGGCCGCGAACGCGCCGATCCACGCGGCCTCGGCCGCCCGGGACCTGCGCACGGGGGCCTGGGGCCAGCCGGGCTTCGCCTTGCCCACCCGGCTCGCGGGCGACCCCGCCACCCTCAGGCCAGCCTTGACCCTGCCCGAGACGGCGGAGCCGGGGTCGACGACGGCGCCGGCGCCGATGCGGGCACCGGGCAGGAGGGTGGAGCGGGCGCCGACGCTCGCACCGGAGCCGATGCTGATGGCACCGAGGTGGACCCAGTCCCCGTCGATCCACCAGCCCGAGAGGTCGACCTCGGGCTCCACCGAGGCGCCAGGCCCGACCGAGAGCATGCCGGTGACCGGCGGAACGGAGTGCAGCACGGCGTCGCGGCCGATCTTCGCCCCGAGGGCCCGGGCGTAGTAGGGGACCCACGGCGCGCTCGCCAGGCTCACGGCCTGGGCGAGGTCGGCGATCTGCTCGGAGAGCCAGAGCCTCAGGTGGACCGAGCCGGCCCGGGGGTACCTGCCCGGGGAGACCCCGTGCAGGAGGAGCCGGGCCGCTGCCACCGAGATGGCCATCCTTCCCCAGGGGCTGACGAACACGAGCCAGGACGCCGCGACCCACCACCAGGAGAGCGTCGGGGCCGCCGCGGACCCCGCGGTGGCCGCGAGGATGTTGTTCGCGGCGGCGAGGTAGGTCAGCCAGCGCATGCCCACGAGGATGAACAGCGGGACGCCCATGAGCGTCTGGAGCCACTGGGTGGTCGCGGGAGTCGGCCGCACCGCCCGTCCCGGCGCGGGCGGGGCCGTCCCCGTCCCGACGACGGCGTCGACGAGGGCGCCGACCCGGGGGTGCGCGTAGACGTCGGCGACCGTGACCGTGGGGTAGCGCCGCCGCAGGGCGGAGACGAGCTGGGCGGCCGCGAGGGAGCCGCCGCCGTGGGCGAAGAAGTCGGCGTCGAGCCCCGGCGCGGCGGTGCCGAGGACCGCGCCCCACTGCTCGACGATCCACGCGGCGTCCTCGGGCAGCTCCAAGTCGGGGCCCTCGTCGTTGTCCTGCCCGGTCAGCGGCCAGGGGAGGGCCGTGCGGTCGACCTTGCCGCTCGTCGTCACCGGGAGGGAGTCGACGACGGCGAGCACGGGCACGAGCGCGGCCGGCAGCTCCCGCGCGAGCCGCGTCCGGTGGGCGGCGAGGTCCGGGACGGCGCCGCGGACCGGCGCGAGGTACCCGACGAGGATCTGGTTCCCGGCCGCCGTCGTGCGCACCGCGGCGGCCGCGCCGGCGATGCCGGGGAGCGCCCGGAGCGCGGCGTCGACCTCGCCGAGCTCGATCCGGCGGCCGCCGAGCTTGACCTGCTCGTCCGCGCGGCCCTGGAAGAGCAGGCCCTCGGGCTCGAACCGCACGAGGTCGCCGGAGCGGTAGGCCCGGTCCCATCCGAGCGTCGGGACGGGGGCGTACTTCTCGGCGTCCTTGGCCGGGTCGAGGTAGCGGGCCAGGCCCACGCCGCCGATGATGAGCTCGCCCACCTCGCCGGCGCGCACGGGCGCACCGACGGCGTCGACGACGGCGAGGTCCCAGCCGTCGAGGGGGAGCCCGATCCGCACCGGGCCGGTGCCGTCCATCAGGGCCGCGCACGCGACCACCGTCGCCTCGGTGGGACCGTACGTGTTCCACACCTCCCGGCCCTCGACGGCGAGCCGCGCGGCGAGCTCCGGGGGGCACGCCTCGCCGCCGAAGATGAGCAGGCGCACGTTCTCGAGCGCCTCGGCCGGCCACAGCGCGGCGAGGGTCGGGACGGTCGAGACGACCGTGATCCCGCGCTGCACGAGCCACGGGCCGAGGTCCATGCCGGTGCGCACGAGCGCGCGGGGGGCGGGCACGAGACACGCCCCGTGCCGCCAGGCGAGCCACATCTCCTCGCACGAGGCGTCGAACGCCACGGAGAGCCCGGCCAGCACGCGGTCGTCGGGGCCGATCGGCTCGCCCCGCAGGAAGAGCCGGGCCTCGGCGTCGACGAAGGCCGCGGCGGAGCGGTGGGTGACCGCGACTCCCTTGGGCGTGCCGGTGGAGCCGGAGGTGAAGATGATCCAGCAGTCGTCCCCGGGGCCGGGCAGCCGGGGAGCGGGGAAGGGCTTGGGACGGTCCTTGGCCACCACCATGGACCCCCCGCCGCGCAGGATCGCGGCCACCTTCGCCTCGCTGAAGACGAGCTTCGCCCGCTCGTCCGGGTCGTCGGCGTCGACCGGCACGTAGGCGGCGCCGACCAGCAGGGTGGCGAGGATGGCCACGTACAGTTCGGCGGTGCCCGAGGGGATGCGGATGCCCACGCGGTCCCCGGCGCCCAGGCCCGCCGCGTGCAGCCTCCGGCCCATGGCCCGGACCTCGTCGAGCAGCTCCGCATAGGAGAGGGAGGTCGAGCCGTCGTCGAGCGCGGGGGCTTCCGGGAAGGCCTCCGCGCTCGCGGCCAGGATGTCGATCAGCGTGCGGGGCCGAGGGGCCCGGTCGGAACCCCTCAGCTGGGCCGCGGCCTGGGCCCGGGGCATGGGCTCGTGCGTCTCGGTCACTGCCGTGCCTTCTTCGCTGGTGGGTGGGCGGCTACGGGACGAGGAGCACCTTGCCGGTGGTGGCGCGGCCCTCGAGCGCGGTGTGCGCGGCGGCGGCCTCCCACAGGGGGAACTGGGCCCCGATGCGGACGTTGAGGGAGCCGTCGGCGACCGCGCCGAAGACCTCGGAGGAGCGCCAGCGCCGCTCGGCGGCATTGAGCAGGTGGTGGGCGAGCGTGGGACGGGTCAGGAAGAGGGAGCCGCCCGCGTTGAGCCGCTGCGGGTCGACCGGGGGCACCGGGCCGGACGCCGCGCCGAAGAGCACGAGCATCCCGCGGATGCGCAGGCTCTTCAGCGAGCCGTCGAACGTGTCCCGCCCCACGCCGTCGTACACCACGTCGACGCCCGCGCCGCCGGTGAGGTCGCGGACCTCCTCCGGGAAGCCGTCGTAGCGGATCACGTGGTCCGCGCCGGCGCCGGAGGCCAGCTCGGCCTTGGCGTCGTTGGAGACCGTGGTGATGACGCGGGCGCCCTTGGCCTTGAGCATCTGGATCATGAGCAGGCCCACCCCGCCGGCGCCGGCATGGAGGAGGACCGTCTGTCCCGGCTCGACGCGGAAGGTCGAGTTGATGAGGTAGTGGGCCGTCATGCCCTGCAGGGGGAGCGCGGCGGCGGTGAGCAGGTCCACGCCCTCGGGGATCGGCAGGGCCTTGTCCGCGTCGATGAGCGCGTACTCCGCGTAGGTGCCCGCGCCCTCGGCGGTCGCCACCCGGTCGCCCTCCGAGAAGTCGGCGACCCCCTCGCCCACGGCGGCCACGACCCCCGAGGCCTCCGCGCCGGGAGTGAAGGGGAAGGACATCGTGTAGAGGCCCTGGCGCTGGTAGGTCTCGATGAAGTTGATGCCGGTCGCGGCGACGCGCACCAGGATCTGGCCCGGGCCGGGCTCTGGCCTGGCGATCTCGGCGGGCTTGAGGACTTCAGGGCCCCCGGGGGCCGTGGCGACGATAGCGTTGATCATGGTTCTCCTGCGTGTCTCGAAGTCCAGTGTCGTTCGGTGCGCACCACCATCCTAGGGAAGGCGCCCGGGAAGAACCCGATGCATAAATATTGACTGCAATGCATAAACTTGCCTACAGTGGGGCGGTGACCATTACTGCAGCTGTCTCCGGAGCCAGCGGCTACGCCGGGGGAGAGGTCCTCCGCCTGCTGGCCAACCACCCCGAGGTCGAGATCGGGGCCATCACCGCCCATTCGAGCGCGGGCAGCCGGCTGGGGGAGCTCCAGCCGCACCTGCTCCCGCTGGCCGACCGCGTCATCGTCGAGACGACCGTGGAGAACCTCGCGGGCCACGACGTCGTGTTCCTCGCGCTCCCGCACGGGGCATCCGCCGAGGTCGCCGCCGCGCTGCCCGAGGGCACCCTCGTGATCGACGCCGGCGCGGACCACCGCCTCGAGGACCCCGAGGCGTGGTTCCAGTTCTACCGCTCCGAGCATGCCGGCACCTGGCCCTACGGGCTCCCCGAGCTGCCGATCGGCCCGGGCGCGGGTCCGGGCAGCGGCCACAAGCAGCGCGAGAAGCTGCGCGGGGCGCGGCGGATCGCCGTCCCAGGCTGCTACCCGACCTCCGCCCTGCTGGCCCTCACCCCCGGCTTCGCCGCCGGCCTCCTCGAGCCCGAGGACGTCGTCATCGTCTCGGCATCGGGGACCTCCGGCGCGGGCAAGAGCGTCAAGCCGCACCTGCTCGGCTCCGAGGTCATGGGCTCGATGAGCCCATACGGCGTGGGCGGCGGCCACCGGCACACGCCCGAGATCGAGCAGGGCCTCTCCAACGCCGCGGGAGAGCCCGTCACCGTCTCCTTCACCCCCACCCTCGCACCTATGAGCCGCGGCATCCTCACCACCGCCACGGCCCGCGTCAAGGACGGCGTCGGCGCCGCGTCCCTGCGGGCCGCCTGGGAGTCCGCCTACGAGGGCGAGCAGTTCGTCCACCTCCTGCCCTCCGGCCAGTGGCCCGCCACGCAGATGGTGCTCGGCTCGAACAACGCCGTCATCCAGCTCGCCTTCGACGAGCACGCCGGCCGCGTGATCGTGAGCTCCGCCATCGACAACCTCACCAAGGGCACCGCCGGCGGCGCGGTGCAGTCCATGAACATCGCGCTGGGCCTTCCCGAGGGCACCGGCCTCGCACAGCTGGGAGTCGCACCGTGACCGTCACCGCACCCAAGGGCTTCCGGGCCGCCGGCGTCACCGCCGGCCTCAAGGCCTCCGGCAAGCCGGACATGGCCCTCGTCGTCAACGACGGCCCCGACCGCCACGCCGCCGCCGTCTTCACCACGAACCGGGTCATGGCCGCCCCCGTGCGCTGGTCGAAGCAGGTCGTCACGGACGGGCGCGTCGACGCCGTCGTGCTCAACTCCGGTGGCGCCAACGCCTGCACCGGCCCGCAGGGGTTCCAGAACACCCACACGACGGCCGAGAAGGCCGCCGACGTCCTCGGCGTCTCGGCCGGCGACGTCGTGGTCTGCTCGACCGGGCTCATCGGCGAGCAGCTGCCCATGGACAAGATCGTCCCCGGCGTGGACGCGCTCGCCGGGGCCCTCGCCGACGACGGCGGCCACGATGCCGCGCTCGCGATCATGACCACCGACACCGTGCCGAAGGAGGCCGTGTTCACCGGCACCGACGCGGCCGGGATCGAGTACACCATCGGCGGGATCGCCAAGGGCGCAGGCATGCTCGCCCCGGGCCTCGCGACGATGCTCGTGGTCCTCACCACCGACGCCGCCGCCGCTGCCGAGATGCTCGACGCCGCCCTCCGGGACGCGACCCGCGTGACCTTCGACCGGGCCGACTCCGACGGGTGCATGTCCACGAACGACACGGTCGTGCTGCTCTCCTCGGGGGCCTCGGGGGCGGTCCCGGACGCCGACGCGTTCGCCGCCGGACTGACCCAGGTCTGCGCCGAGCTGGCCCGCAAGCTCATCGGAGACGCCGAGGGCGCCGCGCACGACATCGCGGTGCGCACCTTCAACGCCGCCAGCGAGCGCGACGCCGAGGTCGTCTCCCGCGCCGTCGCGCGGTCGAACCTGTTCAAGACCGCGATCTTCGGCAAGGACCCCAACTGGGGCCGCGTGCTCTCCGCCGTCGGCACCACGGACGCCGCCTTCGAGCCGGACTCCCTGAACGTGTCCATCAACGGCGTCGAGATCTGCCAGAACGGCGGGATCGGCAAGGACCGCTCCCTGGTCGACCTCGAGCCGCGCGAGGTGCTCGTCGAGATCGACCTCGCCGCCGGCGACGCCGAGGCGACCATCTGGACCAACGACCTCACGCACGACTACGTGCACGAGAACTCCGCCTACTCGAGCTGAGACCCATGACTGACGCACACACCGGCCCCCAGAGCCCCAATCTCCGCCTCGCCATGGACAAGGCCGAGACCCTCATCGAGGCCCTGCCGTGGATCCAGAAGTTCGCCGGCACCACCATGGTGGTCAAGTACGGCGGCAACGCGATGGTCAACGACGAGCTCCGTCGCGCGTTCGCCGAGGACATCGTGTTCCTGCACCACGTCGGCATCCGACCCGTGGTCGTCCACGGCGGCGGCCCGCAGATCAGCGCGATGCTGGGCCGGGTGGGCATCGAGAGCGAGTTCAAGGGAGGGCTGCGCGTCACGACCCCGGAGGCCATGGACATCGTCCGCATGGTCCTCACCGGCCAGGTGGGCCGCGAGCTCGTGGGCCTCATCAATTCCCACGGCCCCTATGCGGTGGGCCTCTCCGGCGAGGACGCGGGCCTCCTCCGCGCCGTCCGCACCGGCGCCGTCGTGGACGGCGAAGAGGTGGACCTCGGCCTCGTCGGCGAGGTGGTCGGCGTCGAGCCCGGCGCCGTGCTGGACATCCTCGAGGCCGGCCGCATCCCGGTGATCTCCGGCGTGGCCCCCGAGGTCGAGGACGCCGAGGCGGCCGACGGCGCCGCCCCCTACCAGCCGACCGGCCAGGTCCTCAACGTCAACGCGGACACGGCCGCGGCGGCGGTCGCCGTGGCCCTGAAGGCCTCGCGCCTCGTGATCCTCACCGACGTCGAGGGCCTCTACCGCAACTGGCCAGACCGGGACTCGCTCGTCTCGCAGATCTCCGCCTCGGAGCTGCGCGAGATGCTGCCCGGCCTCGCCTCGGGCATGATCCCGAAGATGGCCGCCTGCCTCAAGGCCGTCACCGCGGGGGTGGACCGCGCCGCCATCGTGGACGGCCGCAGCCCCCACACCATGCTCCTCGAGATCTTCACCAACGCCGGCGTCGGGACCCAGGTGGTCCCCGACGGGGAAGGAACGCGCGCATGAGCCAGGACAGCAGGCAGAGCACCGGGAGCAGCCCGGAGGCGCGCGGCGCCTCGGAGCTCGCGGGGACCTCGAGCGGGAGCGAGTGGCTCTCCCGCTATTCGGGCTCGCTCATGGGCGTGTTCGGCACGCCGCAGCGCGTCCTGGTCCGCGGACAGGGCTGCTACGTGTGGGACGCCGACGGGAAGCAGTACCTCGACCTCCTCGGCGGCATCGCCGTGAACGCCCTCGGCCACGCCCACCCGTTCGTGACGAGCGTGATCTCCTCGCAGCTGGCCACGCTCGGGCACGTCTCGAACTTCTTCACCAGCCCCACCCAGGTGGCCCTCGCCGAGAAGCTCCTCGAGGTCACCGGCGCCCCGGCCGGGTCCAAGGTGTTCTTCGCGAACTCCGGGACCGAGGCCAACGAGGCCGCGTTCAAGCTCGCGCGCCGCAACGCCGGCACCGCCGAGGAGCCGAGGACCAAGGTCGTCGCCCTCGAGGGCGCCTTCCACGGCCGCACCATGGGGGCCCTCGCCCTCACGGCGAAGAAGGCCTACCGCGAGCCGTTCGAGCCCCTTCCCGGCGGCGTGGTCCACGTGCCGTTCGGCGACGTCGAGGCCCTCGCCGCGGCCGTGGACCGCACCACCCAGGCCGTGTTCCTCGAACCGATCCAGGGCGAGGCCGGCGTGGTGCCCCTCCCGCCCGGGTACCTCGCCGCGGCGCGGAAGATCACGCGCGACGCCGGCGCCCTCCTGATCGTCGACGAGGTCCAGACCGGCATGGGCCGCACCGGCACCTGGCTCGCGATCGAGGGCTCAGGGATCGTGCCAGACGCCGTGACCCTCGCCAAGGGCCTCGGCGGCGGCTTCCCGATCGGCGCCCTCGTGACGTTCGGCGGGGAGAACAGCGCCCGCCTCACCGCCGGCCAGCACGGCACCACGTTCGGCGGCAACCCGGTGGCGACGGCGGCCGCCCTCGCGACGCTGCACGCGATCGAGACGCAGGGCGTCCTCGCGAACGTCCGGGCGGTGGGGGAGCGGCTGCACGCCGCGCTCGGGGCCCTGCCGGAGGTCGCCGAGGTCCGCGGGCGCGGGCTGCTCCTGGGCCTCGACCTGGTGACCCCCGCCGGGGTGCCCGAGGGCGCGAATCTGGCCGCCGCCGTCGTCGATGCCGCCCTCGAGGCCGGGTTCATCGTCAACGCCCCCGGCCCCCGCACCGTCCGCCTGGCCCCGCCCCTCATCCTCACGGCCGAGCAGGCCGACACGTTCGTCGCCGCGCTGCCCCGACTCGTGGCCACCGCCGCCGAGCGGCTCACGGCAGAAAAGGAGACCAAGTGACCACCCGCCACTTCCTCAAGGACACCGACCTCAGCCCCGCCGAGCAGGCAGAGGTCCTCGATCTCGCGGTGCGGATGAAGGCCGCGCCCTATGCGGTCCAGCCGCTCGCGGCCGAGGGCTCCGCCCGCAAGACGGTCGCGGTCATCTTCGACAAGACCTCGACCCGGACGCGGGTGTCCTTCTCCACCGGCGTCTCCGACATGGGGGGCACCCCGCTCATCATCAACCCGGGCGAGAGCCAGATCGGGCACAAGGAGTCGGTCGAGGACACCGCCAAGGTCCTCGAGCGCATGGTCGCCGCGATCGTGTGGCGCACCGGAGCCCACCAGGGGCTCGTGGACATGGCCGCGAACTCCCGCGTGCCCGTGGTCAACGCGCTGTGCGACGACTACCACCCCTGCCAGCTCCTCGCGGACCTGCTCACGGTCAAGGAGCACAAGGGCGAGCTCGCCGGCCTGTCGATGGCCTACCTCGGCGACGCGGCGAACAACATGGCCAACTCCTACCTCCTCGCCGGCGTCACGGCCGGCATGCACGTGCGGATCGCGGGCCCCGAGGGCTACCTGCCCTCGGCCGAGGTGGTCGCCGAGGCCGAGGCCGTCGCCGCCCAGACCGGCGGATCGGTGCTCGTCACCGTCGATCCCGCCGCTGCCCTCGAGGGCGCCGACGTGGTCACCACCGACACCTGGGTCTCGATGGGGCAGGAGGCGGAGAAGGAGGCGCGCCTGTCCCTCTTCCGCGACTACTCGGTCGACGCCGCCGCCATGGCGAAGGCCGCCCCCGACGCCGTGTTCCTCCACTGCCTCCCGGCCTACCGCGGCTACGAGGTCGCCGCCGAGGTCATCGACGGGCCGCAGTCCGTGGTCTGGGACGAGGCCGAGAACCGCCTGCACGCCCAGAAGGCCCTCCTCGCGTGGGTCCTGCACTACTCGGGCCAGGCCGTCGTCGAGGGCCTCACGGCCCTCTGACGGGGCGATGGCCATGACAGCGGTTCCGGGCGCCGCCCCGCAGACGAAGGCCGCCCGCCAGGCGCGCATCCGCGCGCTCCTGGCGGGATCCGCCGTGCGCTCGCAGGCAGAGCTCGCCGCGCTCCTCGCGGACGACGGCGTGCAGGTCACCCAGGCGACCCTTTCCCGCGACCTCGTGGAGATTGGGGCCGTCCGGGTCCGGGGCGCGGACGGCGGCCTCGTCTACGCGGTGCGGGGCGAGGGAGGGGACCGCAGCCCCCGGCTCGGCCAGGCACCCGAGGTCCTCGACGCGCGGCTGGCCAAGCTGTGCGCCGAGCTGCTCGTGACCGCCGAGTCGAGCGCGAACATCGTGGTGCTGCGCACCCCGCCCGGCGCCGCGAACTTCCTGGCGCTCGCGATCGACCATTCCGTGATCCCCTCGATCCTGGGCACGATCGCCGGGGACGACACGGTCATGATCGTCACCCGCGACCCGTCCGGCGGGGAGGCCGTCGCGGCGCGCTTCCTCGAGCTGGCCTCGCAGGGGGCCTGAGCCGTGGGACGGGTGCGGCGCCTCGACCACGTGGGCATCACGGTGGCGGACCTCGAGGCCGCCACCGCGTTCTTCGTCGGCCTGGGCCTCGAGGTCGAGGGCCGGATGACCATGGAGGGCGAGTTCGTGGACACCGTCATCGGCATCCCTGGCTCCCGCAGCGAGATCGTCATGCTGCGCCCGCCCGACGGCGGCGCCGGCGTGGAGCTCTCCCGCTTCCTCCGGCCCGACCACGAACCGGGCTCGCCCACAGCGATGTCCACCGAACTGGGGCTGCGCAACGTGGCCTTCGAGGTCGAGGACCTCCCCGCGGCCCTCGAGCGGCTGGCCGCCGACGGCTACGGCCTCGTCGGCGGCGTCGGCGAGTACGAGCACGTGTGGCGCATGGCCTACGTGCGCGGGCCGGAGGGCATCATCGTGGCCCTGGCCGAGCGGATCGGCTAGTCGCCTCTGCCCCGCAGGCCGGTCAGAACCGGTCCGCCAGCGCGGTGAGCTTCTGCACGTACAACGGCCAGTCCTGCTCCGGGAGATTGCTGCTGTCCGCCACGAGGCCGGCCGCGCCGTCGATCGACTCGCGGAGGATGTCGGCGTGGCCCGCGTGCCGGGCGAGGTCGGTGAGGACGTGCACGAGGACGCGGCCGAGGGTCACCTCGCCGTTGCGCCACCAGGGAACCCGGCCGGGGGCGTCGAGGGGCAGGGCCTCGATGGTGGCGTCGGCGAACGCCCAGACGCGACGGTAGAGGTCGACGATGCCGGCCGCGCTCTCGCGCTCGGTCGCGTACCAGTCGGCCTGCGGGTCGGCGTCGACCTGGGCGTCCGAGACGCGCTCCTGCGGTGTGGGCCATGGGCGGCCGAAGGTGTCGCCGAAGTACCCGATCTCCACGTTCGCCGCATGCTTGACGATGCCGAGCAGGTTGGTGCCCGTCGGTGTGCGCGGCATCCTCAGCTCTCGCTCGCTGAGCCCGTCGAGTTTCCACAGGAGCGACTCCCGGGCCTCTTGGAGGTAGTACCTGAGTGCGTCCTTGGCGTCGGTGAGGTCCGTCATGCCTGCATTCTGCTACGGCCGCGTCCGATCGATCAGGAATCGAGAAGGGGCGCCGCGGGGCCGGCCGTACTGTGGGCGGTACAAGGACCACTTCGAGGAGCGACAGATGCCGTACACCGTAGATTTCAAGGACGTCTCCACCGTGGGGCTCGAATCGTCCCCCGTCGCGGAGGCCCTGGCCGGGCTGCGGGCCAACGAGTCCCGCTACTTCAAGAACAAGTACAACCACGACTTCACCGTCACCCCGGCCGGCGAGGCCCCCGAGACCCTCGAGTGGATCCACCGGATCCTCGCCGAGGAGCGCAGCATCACCATCGCCTCCCGCCCGCTCGAGGTCACCTCCTTCGAGGTGGACGGCATGAGGATGGCCTACGTGTTCTACGAGTCCGGCCTCTCGGTCAACGTCATGTACGCCCTCGACGACAGCGGCAAGCGGGCGGTGGGCTTCAAGCTCTCCCAGGGCATGGACGTCCCCGAGGAGCTCGCGGGCACCTTCAAGTTCGCGCGCCAGAAGTCGAAGCTCGCCGGCGAGATCCGTGGCTCGTACTTCGTGATCAAGGGCGAGTACTGACCGGGCCGGCGGGCGCCGCGCCGGACGGCCTCACCGTCGTGGCGCCGAGCCCCGCCATGGGGGACGCCGGCCGCGCGGCGTTCACCACTGCCGGCGGACCGTGGCCTTCTCTCCGGTGACCAGGGTCGCCGGAGGCACGTCGTCGGCCACGACGGCGCCCGCGGCGATCACGGCGTCCCGCCCGATGCTGACGCCGGGCAGGATCGTGGCGCCGGCCCCGATCCACACGTTCTCCGCCACGTCGATCGGCGCCCCGGTCAGCCACAGCCGCCGCTCGGCGGGGTCGACCGGGTGGCCGTTCGTGATGAACGTGACCCTGGGCCCGACCATCACGCGTTCTGCCAGCCGGATTCCCGCGTAGTCGAGGAAGGTGCAGTTCTGATTGATGAACACGCGCTCGGCGAGCTCCAGCCGGAGGCCGTGGTCGGTGTAGAAGGGCGGGTAGATGGTCACGCGCGGCGGAAGCGGACGGCCCAGGATCTGCTCGAACAGCGCGGCCTTGCCGTCCTCGTCGTCGAACGGCAGGACGTTCAGCCGGGAGGTCAGCTCGGTGACGCGCAGCACGCGCTCGCTCATCGCCTGGAACTCGGGGCTGTGGATGCGCAGGAACCTCTCGCGGGACATCGCTCCATCCTCTCGCGCAGGCACGGCCGCGGCTACCCGAGCCGCGCGAAGGGCGCGGCGTAGCGGAAGGTGCCCCGCGCGCCGTCGTGCGCCGGGAGCAGGCGGACCTGGAACAGCTCGCCCCATGCCGGGTCCGGGGCGGCGATGCCATGCCGGGAGGCGGGCTCCCAGCCGTGGGCCCCGTAGTACGCGGGATCGCCGAGGAGCTCGATGAGCCGCTCGCCGAGGGCCTCGGCGCCGCGCACGGTCGCCGCGAGCAGCGCCCCGCCGATGCCCCGGCCCTGGCGGTCCGGCCGGACCGAGATCGGTCCGAGGCCCAGGGCCGGGACGGGGTCGCGGCCTGGCGCGTCGATCCACGCGCGGGTCGTGATGGCGTGGCCGACGACGACGCCCTCCTCCTCAGCGACGAGGGCCAGCGTGGGCAGGTACCCCGCATCGGCGCGGAGCCACTCGACGAGCGTGGCCTCGCCGGGATCGCCCGTCGCGTCCACGGGCGGTGCGGAGTGGGCGGCGCCGGCGAACGCCGCCGCGGTCACGGCGCGGATGGCGGCGAAGTCCCCGGGACGCTCGGGGCGGACGACGGCGGCCGGCCGGCTCACGCGGTCACGTCGCCGGGGCGCCGAGCGAGGCCAGCAGGAGCGCCTCTGCGAGGACGGCTTTGTGGAAGTCGCCCAGATCGATGGACTCGTCGGCGCCGTGGGCGCGCGAGTCCGGGTCCTCCACCCCCGTGATGAGCACCTGCGCCGACGGGAACCGGCCCGCGAGCTCGGCCGCGGCGGGAATCGAGCCGCCTACCCCCATGAGCACCGGCTCCACGCCCCAGACTTCCTCCATTGCCGCCAGCATCTTCCGGGCGGGATCCGAGGCGGCGTCCCCCGCGAAGGCCTTCGTCGAGGCGCCGGGCGTCAGCGTGATCCGGGTGCCGAGCGGGACGTTCGCCTCGAGGTGGGAGCGCACGGCTGCCAGTGCCCGCGCCGGGTCGTCGCCGGGGGCGAGCCTGAGGCTGAACCTCGCCCGGGCGGAGGGGACGATCGCGTCCGCGGACAGGGCGACCGGCGGGGCGTTGATGCCGATGACGGACAGGGCCGGCTTGGTCCACAGCCGTGACGCGATGCTGCCGGAACCGGCAAGCTGGACACCGTGCAGCACCCCGGCATCCAGCCGGTAGTCCTCCTCGCTCAGCTCGGGCCTGCCCTCGTCCCACCCCACGAGGCCGGGAACGGCGACGCTGCCGTCGGCGGCATAGAGGCTGGCAATGAGGTGGGAGAGCGCGGCGAGGGCATCGAGGACGGGGCCGCCGAAGGTCCCGGTGTGCAGGGAGTGCTCGAGGACGCGGACCTCGAGGGTTGCCGAGGCAAAGCCCCGCTGGCTCGTGGTGAGAGCGGGCACGCCCACCCGCCAGTTGCCCGAGTCGGCCACGATCACCACGTCGGGGCGCAGGAGCGCGCCATGGGTGTCCAGCAGCCGGGGCAGGGACGGCGAGCCGACCTCCTCCTCGCCGTCGACGAGCACCGTCACGCCGACGCCGCCCTCCGCGCCGAGCGCCCGGACCAGGGCGCGGCACGCGGCCAGGTGGAGGACCACGCCGCCCTTGTTGTCGGCCACTCCGCGCCCGAACAGTCGTCCTCGGCGCTCGACGGCCTCGAAGGGCGGGCTGTGCCAGGACCCGAGGTCTCCCGTCGGCTGGACGTCGTGGTGGGCATAGAGGAGCACCGTGGGGCACCCCGGCGCCGCGGGCCGGTGCGCGAGGACGGCCGGGGCTCCGGGCATCCCGTCCGGCTTCGGCACCCGCACGACGCCGACCTCCGGGAACCCGGCCCCCTCGAACAGCTCGGCCACGAGGGCGGCGCTGCGCTCGAGGTGCAGCGGATCCGTCCCTGCCCACGCGGAGCCGGGGATGGCGACGAGGTGCCGCAGATCGCGCAGGGCCTCGTCGGCGCCCGCCCGCGCGTGCGCCCGCAGGAGCTCGGTGTAGTCCGCCATGGGACCACCCTTCCATCCGGCCCGGCTCCCGCCAAGCGCTGTACGCGGGCGCAGCGGACAGCGGAGAATGCCTGCAGTGCCTTTCGTCCCCGGATTGCGGTCTATGTATATCTATGTAGACTGATGCATAACAATTCGTGCTGGCCGTGCTGCCATCATCCCCGTGCTGAAGGAGAACACCGTGAAGGATCGCATCGTCCTCGCCTATTCGGGCGGTCTGGACACCTCCGTCGCGATCGGCTGGATCGCCGACGCGACTGGCGCCGAGGTCGTCGCCGTCGCGGTCGACGTCGGCCAGGGCGGCGAGAACATGGAGACCGTCCGCCAGCGCGCCCTCGGCTGCGGCGCCGTGGAGGCCTATGTCGCCGACGCGCGCGACGAGTTCGCGGACGAGTACTGCATGCCCACCCTCAGGGCGAACGGCCTCTACCAGGGCCACTACCCCCTCGTCTCCGCGATCTCCCGCCCGGTCATCGTCAAGCACCTCGTCAAGGCCGCCCGCGAGTTCGGCGCGACCACGGTGGCGCACGGCTGCACCGGCAAGGGCAACGACCAGGTCCGCTTCGAGGTCGGCATCCAGACCCTCGGCCCCGACCTGAAGTGCATCGCCCCGGTCCGCGACCTCGCCCTCACCCGCGACAAGGCGATCGCCTACGCGGAGGAGAAGCACCTCCCGATCGTCACCACGAAGAAGAACCCCTACTCGATCGACCAGAACGTGTGGGGCCGCGCCGTGGAGACCGGCTACCTCGAGGACATCTGGAACGCCCCGACCAAGGACATCTACGACTACACGGCCACCCCGGAGTTCCCCCCGGCCCCCGACGAGGTGACGATCACCTTCGTCCAGGGCGTGCCGACGGCGCTCGACGGCGTGGCGATGTCCCCGCTGCAGATCATCCAGGACCTCAACCGCCGCGCCGGCGCCCAGGGCGTGGGCCGCATCGACGTGGTCGAGGACCGGCTCGTGGGCATCAAGTCCCGCGAGATCTACGAGGCCCCCGGCGCGATGGCCCTCATCACCGCGCACAAGCACCTCGAGGACATCACGATCGAGCGCGAGCACGCCCGCTTCAAGGCCGGGGTGGACCGCCGCTGGAGCGAGCTCGTGTACGACGGGCAGTGGTTCTCCCCGCTCAAGCGCGCCCTCGACGTCTTCATCGACGACTCCCAGAAGTACGTCTCCGGCGACATCCGCATGGTCCTGCACGGCGGCACCGCCGTGGTCAACGGCCGCCGCTCCGACACGTCGCTGTACGACTTCAACCTCGCCACCTACGACACGGGCGACACGTTCGACCAGTCCAACGCCAAGGGCTTCATCGACATCTGGGGCATGTCCTCGAAGGTGGCCTCGACCCGCGACCAGCGCGTCGCGGGGGAGTGAGCCGGAGTGGCTGAGGAGACCGGAGTGCCGCAGCAGCACGGGACGAACGAGGGCGCGCTCTGGGGCGGCCGCTTCGCCGGGGGGCCTGCGGACGCGCTCGCCGCGCTGAGCAAGTCGACGCACTTCGACTGGAGGCTGGCGCGCTACGACATCGCCGGCTCCCGGGCCCACGCCCGGGTCCTGCACCACGCAGGCCTGCTGGACGATGCCGAGCTCGCCGGCATGCTGGACGCCCTGGACCGGCTGGACGCCGACGTGGCGTCCGGGGCCTACCTCCCGGCCGAGTCGGACGAGGACGTGCACGGCTCGCTCGAGCGTGGCCTCATCGAGCGCGCGGGCGCCCACCTGGGCGGCAAGCTCCGGGCCGGGCGCTCGCGCAACGACCAGGTGGCGACCCTCGGGCGGATGTTCCTGCGCGACCACGCGCGGGTCATCGCCCGGGGCGTGCTGGCCACGGTCGACGCGCTCGTGGCCCAGGCGGAGGCGCACCCGGACGCGGCGATGCCTGGCCGGACCCACCTCCAGCACGCCCAGCCGGTGCTCCTCAGCCACCACCTCCTCGCCCACGCCTGGGCGCTCCTGCGCGACGTGCAGCGCCTGCAGGACTGGGACCGCCGCGCGGCCGTGTCGCCCTACGGCTCGGGCGCGCTCGCGGGCTCGTCCCTCGGGCTCGATCCCGAGGCCGTCGCCGCGGACCTCGGCTTCGACTCGGCAGCGCACAACTCGATCGACGGCACCGCCTCCCGCGACGTCTTCGCCGAGTTCGCGTGGGTCGCGGCGATGATCGGCGTGGACCTCTCCCGCATCTCCGAGGAGGTCATCCTCTGGGCCACCAAGGAGTTCTCCTTCGTGACGCTGGACGATGCCTACTCGACCGGCTCGAGCATCATGCCGCAGAAGAAGAACCCGGACGTGGCCGAGCTCGCGCGCGGCAAGGCGGGACGCCTCATCGGCGACCTCACCGGTCTGCTCGCGACCCTCAAGGGCCTCCCGCTCGCGTACAACCGCGACCTGCAGGAGGACAAGGAACCCGTCTTCGACGCCGCGGACACGCTCGAGCTCCTGCTCCCCGCCGTGTCCGGCATGGTCGCCACGCTCGTCTTCAACACCGAGCGCATGGCCTCCCTGGCCCCGCAGGGCTTCGCCCTCGCGACCGACATCGCCGAGTGGCTCGTGCGCCAGGGCGTGCCGTTCCGCGAGGCCCACGAGCTCTCCGGCGCCGCGGTCAAGCAGGCCGAGTCCCGCGGCGTCGAGCTCTGGGACCTCACGGACGAGGAGTACGCGGCGATCAGCCCCGCGCTGACGCCCGAGGTCCGCTCCGTGCTCTCCACGGAGGGATCCCTCGCGAGCCGGAGCGCCCAGGGCGGGACCGCGCCGTCGGCCGTCGCGCGGCAGTTGGAGGCCCTCAAGGCGCAGCTGGCCGACGCCCGGGCGTTCGCCGGCTGAGCGCCTCCGCTCCGATTCGGGGCGGACGTCCCTTCCCGGGGCGTCCGCCCCGGCGCATCATCGAGGCGTGCCCCCGCGCACCCTCATGCTCGTCGTGGCGCACCCGGACGACGACGCCATCGGGATCGCCGGTTCGATCGCCCTGCACGGCGCCGACCCGGGGTTCAGGTTCGCCCTCGTCCACGCGACGGACGGGGCTGCGGGCCTGATCGCCCCCGGGACCGACACGACCCGCGCCGGGCTCGGCCAGTACCGGCGCGACGAGGACGAGCGGGCGTGGTCGGCGCACGGGCGGGGACCCGACCGCCACGAATGGCTCGGCTACGAGGACGGACGCCTCGGCGACGCCGACTTCGGCGCGCTCACGGCCCGCCTCCGGGCCCTGCTGGAGGACGAGCGCCCGGACGTCGTGGCCACCTTCGGGCCGGACGGAGTGACAGGGCACCCCGACCACATCGCGATCGGCCGCGCCACGGACGCCGCGTTCCTCGACCTCGCGGACCGCGGCGGCCCGGGTCTGAAGCGCCTCCTGCACTGGGCCCTGAAGGAATCCACGTGGCTGCGCATCAATGCGGCCCGCACCTCCAGCGGCCTGCCGCCCTGGGACCCCGCGCAGGTCTACCACTTCCGCGGCATCCCCGACGACCTCGTCGACATGCGGGTGGACACCCGCAGCGTCGCCGAGCGGGTCGTCGCCGGACTCGCCGAGCACCGCAGCCAGCGGCTGTCCCTGTTCGAACACCCGCTCGCGCGCGACGCCTGGCTCGCTGCGGCCTCCCACGAGCACTTCGTGCAGGCCTGGCCCCCGCGCGAGCCGCGCCGCCCACTTCTGACCGACATCTTCGAGGGCCTCGGCTAGGCCCCGCCCGGGCGCCGACTGGTTACGCTGGAGGGCATGGGAACCGTCGCCGCAGCCCCGACCGACACCGAGCTCCTCGCCGCCCTCCGCGCCGCGGCGGAGGGGATCCACCAGGAGATCGGGGGCCTCGGCGAGGACGCGGTCGCCGCGCCCTCCGAGCTGCCCGGGTGGACCCGAGGGCACGTGCTGGCCCACATCGAGGGGATCGCCGCGGCGCTGGCCCGGCAGGCCGAGCTCGCGCGCCGGCACGAGCAGGCGGACCTCTACGACGGCGGCAAGGCCGCCCGCGACCGTGCCATCGAGTCGGGCGCGCGCGCTTCTGCCGAGGTCCACCGCCGTCGCACCGGGGCTGCCGTGGACCGCGCCGTCGCTGCGTTCGCCGCGCTCGAGCCGGCCGAGTGGGAGACCCCGGTCCGCTTCCGCGACGGGGTGGTGCGGGACGCCGGGTTCGCCCTCTGGCGCGAGCTGGTGGTCCACCGCAGCGACCTGGGCACCGGGTGCACCCAGCAGGAGTGGACCGCCGGCTTCTGTCGGCACCTCGTGGACTTCCTGGCTCCCCGGGTCCCCGAGGGCCAGGTGTTCGTGCTGCGCCCCGAGGGCGGCGAGCAGATCCGCCTCGGCGGCGGCAGCGCCGACGTCGTGCTCGCCGGGCGCCTGCAGGACCTTGCGGCCTGGCTCGCAGGCCGCCCGGTCTCCCACGGTGCCGTCCGCGCCGAGCGCGACGGCCAGGCGGTCCCGCTGCCCGAGCTCGGGCCGTGGCCGTCGGCGATCCCCGCCTAGAGCCCGTGGACTTCGACGCCCTGGTCCACTGGCTCCTGCGCGACCCGGTCGCCGTGGCCCCCGACCTGCTCGGCGCCATCCTCTCGCACATCACGCCGGAGGGGACCGTCGCCGTGCGCCTGACGGAGGTGGAGGCCTACCGCGGGCACCGCGACTCCGACCACCCCGACCCCGGATCGCACTCCTACAACGGCCGCACCCCGCGCAACGAGGTGATGTGGGGCCCTCCGGGGCGCCTGTACGTCTACTTCACCTACGGCATTCACTTCTGCGCGAACATCGTGTGCGGCCCTGCGGGCAGTTCCTCCGGCTGCCTGCTCAGGGGCGCGGAGGTCGTCGAGGGCCTGGTGCTCGCGCGGTCCCGGCGCCCCGCGGCCAGGAGGGACGCCGAGCTCGCCCGGGGGCCGGCGCGCCTGGCCCAGGCCCTCGCGATCGGCCGCGCGGACAACGGCGCGGCGCTCGACGGCGGCCGGTTCCGGCTCGAACCCCCGGCCCACCGCGCCGCCGGGGTCCTCTCGGGCCCCCGCGTGGGCGTGGCCGGCCCGGGGGGCTCCGCCGACTACCCGTGGCGGTTCTGGCTCCCCGGGGAGCCGAGCGTCTCCCCGTACCGCCCGGCGAAGGCCCGCCCGCCCCGCACCCTCTGAAGGTCACCTCCTGTAGGTCACCTCCTGAGAGTCAGCTTCTGGAGGTCACCTCCTGGAGGTCACCTCCTGCGGGTCCGCGGCCCGCATCGGCCCGTGGCCGTGCCACGGGGGACATTCGGTAACGTGGACCCGTGATTGAGCCCAGCCCAGAGACGCCGTACCCCGAGGACCGTGCGGCGGCAGCCCCGCCCGGCACCTCCGTGGCGGAGATCCTCGACCGCCTCTGCGCGACGGTGCCGGACTACCCGAAGCCCGGCATCGTCTTCAAGGACCTCACCCCGGCGTTCGCCGACCCGCAGGGCCTGCGTGCCATCGTCGACGCGATCGTCGCCCCGTTCGCGGGCCAGTTCGACCTCGTCGCAGGCATCGAGGCCCGCGGCTTCCTGCTGGCGGCCGCCGCGGCCTACGCGACGGGCACGGGCGTCCTCACGGTCCGCAAGGCCGGGAAGCTCCCGCGCGAGACCTTCCTGGAGGAGTACGCCCTCGAGTACGGCACGGCCGCCCTCGAGGTGCACACCACGGACATCGCCCCGGGCGCCCGCGTCCTGGTGCTCGACGACGTCCTCGCCACCGGCGGCACGGTCGGGGCCGCGGTGCGCCTCGTGGACCGCTGCGGCGGTGACGTCGTGGGCGTGGGAGTCGTGCTCGAGCTCGAAGGGCTCGGCGGCCGCGAGGCCCTCTCGGGGCACCGCGTGCACTCGCTCCAGCGCCTCGGCGACTGAGCCGCCCGTCCCTGCGGCACCGGTGCACCTGAAGTTCACCGGAATCGCAGTAGAATGGACGGTCAAACTTTTCTTGTTAGGGGAAGGCAAGGATGCTCGACGCCGATCTCGCCCATGAACGGGACTACGTCAGGGGTCTCTACACGCGTCTCGATGAGCTGCGCGAGGAAAAGCGCAGCCAGCTGGCGGCGGTCCGCAAGGCCGGTGCCATCGGCTCGAGCCAGAATGTGTCCGAACGCGACGCGTTCGCGGCGATGTACGAGGACCGTCTCGCCCAGCTCGACGCCGTGGAGAACCGCCTGGTCTTCGGCCGGCTCGACCTCGACGGCGGGGAGTCGCAGTACATCGGCCGCATCGGCCTGAGCACCGAGGACCTGCGCCGCCTGATGGTGGACTGGCGGGCCCCCGAGGCGAGCCACTTCTACCAGGCCACGGCGTTCGACCGGCAGGGAGTGCGCCGGCGCCGGCACCTCATCCTGCAGGGCCGGGAGGTCGTGGCCATCGAGGACGACGTCCTCGACTCGGACATGCTCACCGAGGGGACCGCCCAGCACCAGGGCGAGGGTGCACTGCTCGCAGCGCTGAACTCGAAGCGCACGGGCCGCATGGCGGACATCGTCAGCACCATCCAGGCCGAGCAGGACCGGATCATCCGCGCTCCCATGGCCGGCGCCCTCGTCGTCCAGGGCGGACCGGGCACGGGCAAGACCGCGGTCGCCCTGCACCGCGCGGCGTACCTGCTGTACTCGCACCGCGACCGCCTCAAGAGCGCCGGGGTCCTGCTCGTGGGCCCGTCGTCGTCCTTCATGAAGTACATCGAACGGGTCCTGCCTTCGCTCGGCGAGACCGGTGTTGTGATGTCCAGCGTGGGCCGGCTCATGCCCGGCATCGCGGCCGTGCCCGAGAAGGATCCCCGCATCGCGGCCCTCAAGGGGAGCCAGCGCATGGTCCCCCTCATCGCGGCGGCCGTGGCCAACCGGCAGCGGATCCCCTCGGCGGACCGGGTGCTCGAGGTCGAGGGCTACCGGCTCCTGCTGACCCCGCGCCAGGTGCGCCGGGCGCGGGACAAGGCCCGGGCTACCGGCAAGCCGTACAACGAGGCCCGGAACACGTTCGTGAAGATCCTCCTGCGCGAGCTCACCGAGCAGCTGCAGTCCAAGGTCGAGGCGAGCGGCTCCGGCAACACCACGGACCGCTCCTACCTCGCCGAGGACGTGCGGCAGTCGCGGGACGTGCGCGTGGCCGTGAACCTGTGCTGGATGCCGATGACCGCCGAGAAGCTCGTCGCCGAGCTCCTGGGCCGGCGGAGCATCCTCGACGCGGTCGCGCACGATTTCACCGAGGAGGAGCGCGACCTCCTGCACCGCCCCGAGGACGCCCCCTGGACGGAGGCGGACGTGCCCCTGCTGGACGAGGCCGCCGAGCTGCTCGGCGAGCTCGACGCGGCCACGGGACACGAGGCGGCGCGCCGCGAGGCCGAGCGCCGCCGCGACCTCGAGAACGCCCAGCAGACCCTCAGGAACATCGACGCCGCCCTGCGCGAGCAGGGGATCGACGGCGTCGTCGAGGCCGAGGACCTCGTCGCGTTCCAGCAGGAGCCCGAGGTGCGCCTCACCGCCGCGGAGCGCGCGGTGGGGGACCGCACCTGGGCCTACGGGCACATCATCGTCGACGAGGCGCAGGAGCTCTCCTACATGCAGTGGCGCCTGCTGGTGCGCCGCTGCCCGCTCAAGTCGTTCACGATCGTCGGGGACATCGCCCAGACCTCCTCCGCGGCCGGGGCGTCCTCGTGGGGCCGCGCCCTCCGCCCGTTCTTCGGCGACCGGTGGACGCTCGAGGAGCTCACGGTCAACTACCGCACCCCGGCGCAGATCGCCGAGGCGGCCGCGCGCATGGCGGCGGCCGCGGGACTCGTGGTCTCGGCCCCGAAGGCCGTCCGGGAGGGACGCTGGGACCCGATCGTGGAGCGGGTGGACGCCGGCGCCGTCGTGCCGCGCCTTCTCGAGGTGCTCCCGGAGGAGCTCGAGGCGGCCGACGGCGGTCTGGTCGCCGTCATCGCCGAGGCACCGCTGCTCGGGGCGGCGCGCGAGGCCCTGCGTGAGGTGTACGGAGCGCGGGTCGGCGGGGGAGCGGGCAGCTTCGAGCAGGACATCGTGGTGCTCGATCCGCGCGAGGCCAAGGGCCTCGAGTTCGACGCCGTCGTGGTCCTCGAGCCCTCGGCCCTGCTCGACCACGAGTACGGCAAGGTGGGCGACCTCTACGTGGCCATGACCCGCCCGACACAGCGGCTCCGGCTCATCTCGGAGGGGCCCCTCCCGGCCGGCATCGAGCAGGGGAAGCGCGGGCGTGGCTGATACCGTAGAGGCCGTGCCGCAGACAGCAATCCTCGACTCCCAGAAGAACGATCCGAGCTTCCCGAACATCTGGCAGGAGCTCGTGTGGCGTGGCCTCATCCACGTCTCGACCGACGAGGGCGAGCTCGAAGAGCTCCTCGCCGGGGAGCCGATCACCTACTACTGCGGCTTCGACCCCACGGCCCCGAGCCTCCATCTGGGCAATCTGGTCCAGCTGCTCGTCCTGCGCCGGCTGCAGCTGGCCGGGCACAAGCCGCTCGGCCTCGTCGGCGGGTCCACGGGTCTCATCGGAGATCCCCGGCCCACCGCGGAGCGGACGCTCAACACCAAGGACACCGTCGCGGAATGGGTCGGCTACCTCAAGGCGCAGGTGAGCCGCTTCCTCTCCTTCGAGGGGGAGAACGCTGCCCGGATC
The DNA here is from genome assembly GCF_054063535.1 of Sinomonas sp. RB5. Taxonomy (NCBI): domain Bacteria; kingdom Bacillati; phylum Actinomycetota; class Actinomycetes; order Micrococcales; family Micrococcaceae; genus Sinomonas; species Sinomonas sp. RB5. Next base: position 1,448 of record NZ_JBSSGJ010000004.1, on the reverse strand, counting down.
GTGAACAACCTCGACTGGACGGCGCCGCTCTCGGCCATCGACTTCCTGCGCGAGATCGGCAAGCACTTCCGCGTCGGCACGATGCTGCGCAAGGACGCGGTCGCCTCGCGGCTCAGCTCGGACGAGGGCATCTCCTACACGGAGTTCAGCTACCAGATCCTGCAGGGCATGGACTACCTCGAGCTCTACCGGCAGTACGGCTGCCTCCTCGAGACGGGCGGGTCCGACCAGTGGGGCAACCTCACGAGCGGCACCGAGCTGATCCGCAAGGTCGAGGGCAAGACGGTCCACGCCCTTGGCACCCCGCTGATCACGAACGCCGATGGCACCAAGTTCGGCAAGAGCGAGGGCAACGCCATCTGGCTCGATCCGGCCATGTGCTCGCCGTACACGTTCTACCAGTTCTGGCTCAACACCTCGGATGCGGACGTGGTCGACCGCCTCAAGGTGTTCACCTTCCTCACCCGCGCCGAGATCGAGCAGCTCGAGGCGTCGGTCGCCGAGCGGCCATTCGCCCGCGAGGCCCAGCGGCGCCTCGCCTTCGAGGTCACCTCCCTCGTGCACGGAGTCGACGCGACGGAGAAGGTCATCGCCGCCTCCGCGGCCCTCTTCGGCAACGGCGACCTCGGGGTCCTCGACGAGGGCACCCTCTCCGCGGCCACGGCTGAGCTGACGACGGCGGCGGTGACGGGCGAGCAGCTCGGGATCGTGGAGCTGCTGGTCGCCACCGGGCTCGCCGAGAGCAAGTCGGCGGCCCGGCGGACGGTCGGCGAGGGCGGCGCCTACGTGAACAACACCAAGATCACCGACCCCGACGCGACGGTCAGTGTGGAGGACGCCCTGCACGGGCGCTACTTCCTCGTGCGGCGGGGCAAGAAGAACCTGGCCACCGCGGTCCTCGAGGGCTGAATCGCGCCTCGGCCGGCATCGGGGAAGGGCCCCCACAGCAGCTGCTGTGGGGGCCCTTGCCGTGTGGTCAAGGCGACACGCCCGGGCGGCACCCGCGAGTTGCACCCGGACCGGGCGGCGGGTAATGTATTCCGAGTCGCCAACGCAGAGCGGAGGCGGAAAACCTCGATCTTCCCTTCGGGAAATGCTCGGAGTCCTGGCCCTTTCGGGGCCAGAACAGCCTGCAGCGCCTCGAAAAGGAAAACGGAAAGCCGATTTGAAAATGGCGGTCCGGATCGGGTAGGATTGAATCTTGTTGCCGCGGGGATGTGGCCGGTCCGGTTGGGCTGGTCGGAGTACCTGCGGGGGCGTGTTGTTTGAGAACTCAATAGTGTGCCAAGTTTGTTGATGCCATTTTTTATGGTTGTCAAATGTGCCTGTTGCTGTGCACCCCCGTGCACGGCAGTGGGTGTTTGATGCCGGATCATTTTCTGCTGGCCGGGTGTGCCTCATTTTCCTGGGGTTCCTGGTTGGCGTGTTCTTTGACGGAGAGTTTGATC